>SPDA01000162.1 GCA_004525155.1 Spirochaetales bacterium | reverse complement strand
GCCCGCGCATGGCAGCAGGCTTACAGGACAGTAGCGGACAGCCCCTCGGACAGCGAAGCGGACTGGATCGGCATCGCGGCAACGAGGCTTAACGCCAGGCTCGTGAAGGCGGTTTTCTCCGAATTCTGCACCGATGAGGTGGCGACTGACCCCACCGCGGCCTTCGGTTTCACCGGCAGGGTGCTGGTCGCCGCAGGCTGGAAACCGGGGTTTTCAACAGACTACGATGCCGTACTCCTGGCTGAGCGTTTCGGCGCAAAACTGCTCATAAACCTTTCGAATATCGAGAAGGTCTTTACCGACGACCCGAAAAAGAACCCGGCTGCAAAACCCATAGAAGACATTACCTGGCAGGAATTTCAGAATATCGTCGGGACTGAATGGGTGCCGGGAAAAAACTCGCCCTTCGACCCGGTGGCTACGGACCGCGCCCGGAAACTCGGGCTGACAGTCATTGTTGCCGCGGGAAAAGACACGGAAAATCTGGCCCGAATCCTTAACGGCGGCCCTTTTACCGGGACAACAATTCATCCCTGATCAGAGAAGGATTTGCTTACCGAGAGCGCAGGATATCAGTTCCACGGCCACCGCGCCGGTCTTATTCATGATGTCCCGGGCGGGATCCACTTCCACCACTTCGAGGGAGGTTAACCTGCCGCTGTCATATATCATTTCCATGATGAGCCTTGCCTCCCTGTAGGACAGGCCGCCCGGTATGTTGTAGCCCGTGCCCGGCGCTTCGAAAGGATCGATCGAATCGATATCGAAGGATACGTGCAGGAAATCCACCCCGGAAAGGGCCGCCGACAGGGCATCCCTCATGACCGGGCCTATGCCCCTGTCTTCAATATCGCGCATGGTGAAGACGCTGACCTTCGAGTTTTTAAGATTTCGCGCCTCACCCGGATCCACGTCCCTTAATCCGATTATCACGGTATTGGACTCGCTTACCGTGGGGGACGGACCGATGGCGAGCAGTTCCGGGGATCCCCTGCCCGTCAGCACCGCCAGCGGCATGCCGTGGATATTGCCGCTCGGCGTGGTTTCGGGGGTGTTGAAATCAGCGTGCGCATCCACCCAGAGTATGCCGGTCCTTCCCTTGTGAAGCGACTTCATGCCGGCCAGGGTCCCTATCGAAATACTGTGGTCCCCACCCAGCACGAGGGGCATGCATCCCTGTCCAAGGGCCTTTTCCACTTCTGTCTTAACCTTGAGGCAGGTTTCGATAATGGGTTTTAGGTAATTCAGTTCCCTGGGTTTTGAATCCATATAGTGCGGATTCTGATCGATATCGAAACAGCTTAAGTTTCCGAAATCGGCAACTTCGTGCCCGAGTTTTTCAAGCACCTTTCGCAAGCCCGCCACGCGTATGGCGCTGGGTCCCATATCGACACCCCTTTTGGCGGAACCGATATCCTGGGGTACGCCGATTATTCCGAGCTTCATCGAATTATCGATTCCTGCCGCTGCATGCAATCCTCCCGTAGCCTGCATAATACTATCTTCCCTGGCAAAAGAACAGGTCTTGACGGGATTCTACAGCCCAATCCTGTACCGATGCCCCGGTGAACAAATAATGCGGCGCGGTGCCGAAGTTTTACCGGCGCTGTCCCTCCGGAGGTCCGCTGGGTCTGCCGTGTTGAAAGCGAACATGCCGAAGTGATGAGCGAACAGCAGCGGAATGCCCGCGCTTGCGCAGAGAGCGGCGGCTTCCGCAATAGTGAAATTACCGGGCACATTTCTGCTTCTCCGGAACTCATCCCTGCCGTTCACCGGCAGCATTGCCGCATCGATGCGGGCGGCACCGAGGTCCGAAGCCGCGCTGCCCAGCTGGTATACCTGATCCGGATAGGGTACACAATCCCCGGAATGATAAAGGCAGATTCCCTCCATTAACAGTGCATATCCGAGAAAGAGATGTTCCCCGGATCCGTTCAGGGTCAATTCCTCGTGCGCGGCGGGCAGCGCCCTCACCCTGAACCCGTCCGCGGGTGCGGCCGATTCGCCGGCATTGAGCTTTACCAGGTTCCCTTCGGGCAACCCGATTTCAAGCGCTCTGTCCGCCTCAGCCCGGGGGATGACAAACCGGCAACGGGGATTGTTCTGCGCTAGAACAGGCAGGGTTTCCGGATCCATGTGGTCGGAATGCCTGTGTGTTACCAGAACCGCGTCGAGGCCCCGGAGCTTTCCGGGATGCACGGGAGAGGGCATAAGGCGCCTGTGGTCGAATTCCTTTCCCGCATATTTCTTGGCAAGATAATCAGAAAGGAAGGGGTCGATGAGCAGAAAGCAGTTTTTCGACTTTAGGGCAAACCCTGCCTGCCCGAGCCACCAGAGAAAAACCTTGCCTTCCCCGGGTCGCGTGTTTTCCAAGTCCTCGGCAAGGACCGATGTGAAGGACTGAACCGTTAGAACCGCCACTATTCCTGTTCCTACCTGTACCGGGCGGCAATTTCCGAAAGCCTGTCGAAGGCCTTGCCGCAGACAGGAATATACACGGAAAATATTTCCGCCAGAGCCCTGGTCCATCCGTGGACGAAATAGGTCCAGCCGTCCTCCACCCTAAGGCGCTTCTCCGCCTTCTGCCTGCGGGCCTGGTCAAGGAAAAGGAGCTCGCCGCGGTAATTGAAATCCCAGGCGATACCGTTTTCCGGAAATACGGCAGCTTCTGTTATAGGAGAGCCGGGCCTGTCCTTGCCGAGGCCTGTGGCGTTGCACACCATGGAATAAGGCTTGAGCGCGGATACGACAGCGTCATTATACGCAGGCTCCGGTGCCGGAACAAAATCCACCGGAACAGAAGGTTCCAGGCCGCCAACCATCCGGCGCAGCTCATCGAGCCGGGGAATGCTGCGGTTGGTTACGATAATCCGGGAGGGCAGGTCCTTTTTATCGCGGGTCATCAGGGTATAGAGTGTCAGAGCCGTACCGGACCCGCCGGCGCCCAGGATGCAAAGTTCGCCGCCGTGTTTTCTCCAGTACCCCTCCCCGACCAGGGACTCCATGGAAAGACCGCTCGATACCGGATCCTTTGCAAACCCCTTCAAGGTTCCGGCGGCCGATACGAGGCAGCTGGTTTCGTGAATCAGTTCCGCGAAGGGGTCGAGGGAATCGAAAAGATCACTGCTTGCCTTGTATAGATCTATCTTGTGTGCCGTAACCAGGGCGCCCATGGAGAGGGGATCGCCCTTGATAAAGAGCACTGCCTTCCTGTACTCCTCCGGAGCGTCATGGAGATTGAAGTCGACACCCCGGATAACGGCTTTTATTCCGAGTTCCTCCGCCCATTTTGGGAAAACTTTCATGATGGAGGATGCGGCAGTCGTAACCCCGAAAAAATATATGGTTGGTTCTGAGGCGGGCGTGTAGTTTCTTTCTTCCATGATTATTCCTTCCGGCCCCTTGTCACGCCTGCTTGCGCAGTTCAAAGGTGAATTTATTCCGGTCCCCCCTGTAACTGGCCATGGAAAATTCGACGGGGTCTCCTCCGGTGAGAAACGCAACGGTCTCGATGTACTGAATGGCGGCGCCTTTTTTTAAACCTAAGACCTCCGCTTCATACTCTCCGGCCAGCCGGCTCTCGAGAGTGCGGAGCGTCCTTTCTATTGTATAACCATATTCTTTCTCCAGTATCCTGTACAGGGAATCCTTCTCCATGTTCCGCGTCAGGATGGACGGGAGCTTATCGAAAGGAAGGAAGGACAATACCAGCACAATCGGCTCCCCGTTGGTAAACCTAAGGCGCCGGAGTTTGACTACATCGGATCCGAGCTTAAGTTTAAGCATTTCGCTCACGCGTTCATCGCTTTTGGCCTGCTCAAACTCCAGGACTTTCGTGGCGGGTGTAAGACCCTTATGCTGCATTTCGTCGTTAAAGCTTTCCAGCACCAGCAGAAAATCCTGTTTTATCTTCGGCGTTGAGATGAAGGTTCCCCTGCCTTTCTGCCGGGTCAGGTAACCCTCGCTCACCAGTTCGGTTATCGCCTGCCGTACCGTGGGCCTGCTTATGCCGAACCGGGAGCAGAGTTCCATTTCCGGGGGAATGATTACGCCCGCTTCGGAATTCTTTATCTCTTCAAGCAGTATTTCCTTGAGCTGGTAATAAAGGGGTATGGGGACATCCTTATCCAGGGCAAGGCCTTTGAAATCCATCGGCAATCCTTACGATTTCCGCTTCCAGGCAGAAATTTCAATTTTACCGTTCCGTTTGTAGACCCTTTTCGGAAATCCTTCCACTTCGATGTCGCCGTAATTATGGCCCGCGTTTCCGGGATAGACACAGAAGGAAGTGAGGGGTGTATCGCCCGTATTTACTGTCCTGTGAGCCCAGTAAGGGGGAACGTAAACCATGCGGCCCGGAAACATTTCCTCGGCCACAGAGTCGCCCTCTTTTGTTTTCATCAGCATATAGCCCCTGCCTGTCAGGCAGAGGTATATTTCGGCTGTTTCCGGGATGCGGTGATAATGACCCTTGGTCATGAAGCATTCATCCCCGACGAGGCCCGGCTGGGTCGTTGAAATGCAGAACTGCAGATGCCCGTTTTCCTCGGGAATATTTTTCTCGAATACCTCATAGTGCAGCGGGTCGCCGGCCGCTATGATTTTGTCCAGCGCCGCAGCGTCCTCGTAATGCCCTTTCATGCTGGAAGCTTTGCGTATAAGGTGCTTGTCCGGGTTCTTCATGATACCCTTTATAAGGTCATATTCCACACCGAAAGGCATGAACAATTTGTTGTCGCTCATCAATTTCTCCTGTTCAATCATACTTGTTTTTTGTCGCAATCCCCGGCCGCTTCCCGGCTCCTAGCCACCAGACAGCGGCGGAAACAGCAGGATCACGTCTTTTTCCTTCAGTGGTGTTTTCATTCCCCCGACGCACTGGGCCCACCCGACGCCATTCAGGGTTGCCATTATCCGGGCATCCGGCAGGCTGAGACCATGGAGCTCCCTTATTTTATCCGCCGCATCCTGCAGACTGGCGTTCTCCGGCAGCTCCAGGTCTTCATTACCGGTCCCGGTTTTATCCCTTATATTTACAAGATATTTTACCGTTATCCTGGGCATCTTTCCGTACCGCTCCTGTACCCGGCTTCAGGCCGTGAGAGACTGAAGGCCGAGTTTTCTGACTGTTTCCCCCGTGGGAACACCGTTCCTGTCCCATCCGCGGACATCGTAATATTCATCAAGCATCTCGTTGTACATTTCCTTCGTCAGGGTTCTTCCCGCTATGGGCCCGTCGGGCACCGCTTCGGAGACGGTCCTGGGCGGCAGCTGGTCGTCGTTCCGGAACCGGCCTTCGCGGTTTAAGATGAGCCTTTCAAGAGTGTAGATCCTGGTGCCTATTTCGAGCAGCTTGTCCGTAAAAGGATAACCTGTTACGGACTCCAGCGTGTCGCCTTTCGGTTCGGCGGAATAACTCATGGATCCCCTCACGACCGTACAGATACCGAGGCTGTCCACGTAGGCGCGGTTGTCCTGTATCGTCTGAACCAGGAGGCCCTTACCCTTGAGGGCGAACCTGTCGTACTTGCCGCTCTGCAGCTCATCCCGGATGGTCCACCCGCCCACGTTATGGCAGGCGCCGCGGACCGAGGTCCCGTAGGTAAGAGCGTTGCCGTAGAATCCGCGCGGGTCATAGGCCGCGTAGGGCATGCCCTTCACGTGGCAGATGTATGCCGCCCACTCCGGATGTTTTTCTATGACGCCGAGCATGCCCTCCGCGAGAAGGTCGCCGATGCCT
>SPDA01000546.1 GCA_004525155.1 Spirochaetales bacterium | reverse complement strand
CTCTCCGGTCGTTCGAGTAAAAGAAAAAACGGAAACCTTCTATAAGCAATACTGTTGGCACTTTATGTCTCGCACACTTAAGTATAATCGGGTATTCATTCAATTTCAACCAATAAGAAATATGATACGAATTGTTCCCCTCAGCCTTTACCCTTCAATCCTCCATCAGTTTCAGCACCGCCTCCTTGAGCAGGCCTTTCAGTTCGTCCAGGCTGCCCCGGTATTCGAGGCCCGCCGCTTTTTTGTGGCCCCCGCCGCCGAAGCTTTTTGCAATGGCGCCCACATCGAGGTGATTGTTGGAACGCAGGCCCGCGGACAGCAGGCCGGGTCCCTCCTCGCGCACGAAAATGACAACCTCCGCATGCCTTACCCCCTGCAGCAGGGAGTACAGCGTGTCCGAATCCCGGTCCGCAGCAGCGGCCTTCCGGATACCGGATGCCCCAGGGAGGGTTTCGCGCAGGTCATCGAGGGTTTCGTAGGTGAGGAGGAGCCTTCCGTCCCTGCAGGACTCGGTGCGATCGAGGAGCCGGCCTAAAAGCCTGCGGGACGAAAGGGTCCTGCCGCCGAACATGGTGCCGTAGGCCTTGTTGGGGTTTGCGCCGGCAGCAGCAAGTTCGGCCGCTGCCTCAAAAACCCCCGCGGAACCCGCATCCAGGTGCCGGAAAAAACCCGTATCCGTGCAGAGTCCGAACAGCAGCCACTGGGCGGTTTCCTCATCCATGTGCGCCCCGGCTTCTTTCATGAGCCTGTATACGAGATACGTGGTGGAGGGTGCCGAAGCGTCGATGTATCTGGCCGATCCGAAGGGTGTGCCGGAGGAATGATGGTCGATGACCGCCGTCTCGCCTGTGAGATTCCGGGCGAAGTGCCCGATCCTGTCCAGAGTGGAACAGTCCAGTACGATAATGCCCGTTTCCGGGCCGCAGACGAAAGGCCGGCCGTCGAAAAAGACTTCGTAATCCTCTATGCCGAAGCGGTTAAAGGGCCCCGGAGAGTAGAGCCGCAAGGTTTTTCCAAGACCTAAGAGAAAACGCCCCAGGGCGATGGAGGAACCAATGCAGTCCCCGTCCGGGTCCCTGTGGCTGACAATGCTGAAATCGCTGTAGCGCGAGATAAAATCAAGTATTTCCTTCATTCTGTTTTACCTGCCTCAGAGTGTCAGAAACCGGTTCTGAGGCTCTCCGCCGGATATGACGGGCCTTCCCCCTTCCACATACATGTTTATTTCGGTCCGCAGACCGAACCGTTTCCCGTAGAGGCCCGGTTCTATCGAAACGCAGGCCCCCTCAATCAGTTTTCTGCTGTCCGGGAACTCGATGGAATCGAGGTTCACCCCCCATCCGTGCACCTGCCGGTCTATGCCGTGGCCGGTCCTGTGTTTGAGCAGGTTTCCTGCGCCAAGGCTTAAAAAAAAGGAACGCACGTGCCCGTCAACTTCGGCCCCGGTCGGCACATTCCCGGCGGCAAGGCGCCGGCTTATAAAGTCAACCGCCTCGTCACGGCCGCGGATGAGCAGGTCGAAGAGTTCCTGTTCCTCAATTCCCGGCCGGTCAGCATACACGCCTACCCAGGAAATGTCGGCGTATACCGCAGCCGGGGTGTTTTCCTTCGCCCAGACGTCTATCTGGATGACGTCCCCGGACTGTACCCGCGCGCCCCTGCCGGTCAGGCTGTAGTGGGGGTCGCCGGAATTGACGCCGGCCGCGATCAGGGGGCTGTGATCCCGGACAAGCCCGCGGCGGACAAGCATCCCCTCGAGGAGGTCCAGGATATCGCCTTCAAAGAGGCTTTTGTCCGATTTCGAAGCCGCGGCCACCTTGCCCCACAGCTCCCGGACGGTTTCATACAGTGCGGCCGCTGCCCGGTTATGGGAGGCGATACCGTCACCGTCAAGCACGCCTGCCATGCGCTGGACCAGCGGCGCGGAAGAGACAGGCACCGCACCGGCCTCGAGCACAATCTGCGCCGTGCCGTAATCGAGGGTCGAAAGCACGGGCAGCTCCCTCGAAAACTGCAGCCCGACCCTGCCGGAAAGCGCGGATTTGAGGGCCGCGGCAAACTCATCCCTGGAGGAATAAACAAGCTCCCTGCCTGGAAGAGTATTCAGAATGTTCCGTTCAACAGCGGAGACAAGCTTTAAGGGTTCTCCGCCGGCGGGTATATAAAATGCCCAGGGGCGGGTATTCACCGAAGCCTCCGGAAGCCCCAGCAGATAATCGGCGACGGCGTCTCTATGACGGAAATTATAAAAAAGCCATCCGGAAAGGTCTTCTTCCCGGATGGCTTTCTGAAACTGGACGAGGCTTTCAATCAAAATTCGGGTTCCAGAGTATCCGTATCGAATTTGGTCAGGTCCTCGTTGGGACTCAAGACTCCCCAGGAAGGATCATTTTTATCCCGCATCACATAAAGCCGTATATGATCAAATTCGCCTTTTTTCCAGAAAATGGAGCAGTAGGGATACGCGCGATCATTCCCGTACATCAGTACCGCCTTGTTCGCGATGCCGGAACCGGTGAACCAGGCCATGGGTATATAGATCTCACCGAGGGTAAGGTTGCTCTTGGCGAACACGACTTTGAAGCCTTTCCGGTGGG
>SPDA01000164.1 GCA_004525155.1 Spirochaetales bacterium | reverse complement strand
CATGGGAACGGACACGAACCACAGCACCATGTAGCCAATCCATATGCCCGGGGTCATGGGCGCGCCTGTTCCTGGTCTTGAAAAGTGTCCCCCCAGGGTCGTGAAAAGGTCCGCATGAACGCGGGTAAAACCCCCGGCCTTTGCCGCGATAATGATGAATCCGGCGGTAGTGAGGCCGATCATCATCACGGCCTGGATGAGGTCCGTCCAGATAACGGAACGCATGCCGCCGAGAAAAACATAGCACATGACGAAAACGGTTACGATGAGGGCGCCCCAGACATAGGGAATGCCGGTAATCGAGAACAGGGAGGAACCTGCCGCCATGGCCTGAAGGGAGAGATAGGGGAGGGTAAAGACTATCATGATTATGGATACTGTCCGTTTAAGCCATATTGACTGGTACCGGTCGTAAAAAAAATCCGAAGGCGTTATGTAGCCCCGCCCGCCCGCGAGCTTTGCGATTCGTGTACCGATAATGTACATCGACAGCGCCATGAATCCCGTACCGAATCCCATGACCGGATAGAAGGCGTAACCCATACGGTAGCCTGCGCCGGAAAGCCCGAAAATGGTAAAAGCGCTGAAATTGGTTGCAGCCATCGTGAAAAAAAGAAGAACTCTGGGAACGTTTCTGCCCGCAAGAAAAAATTCCACGTTGCTGCCCGTAGAACGCCTGCGGACGAGAAACCCTATGCAGAGGGTGAGTAAAAGATAGACTAGAATGATTATAAGGGATACGTCATGCCCGACTCCGGAGTAACGGAATAGAAGAGCCTGGATGGCGCAATGCCTGACATAACCCTTGCGTGGATACCATGGCTTAAACCCTGAAAATTGTCAATAAAAAAGACAGCGATCCGTCCCGCTGGTATATTATCAGCCGTTTAACTATAATGGCCGCGGCTATAATGGCTGCGTTAAAATAAGAATGCCTGAAACCGACATTAATCTGATACAGCACTATGACCTGCTCTCCAAGCTCGGCGTTCTTCAAAAACTGCAGAATTACGAGCGCAAGGTGAGGGACCAGCAGGAACTGCTTGCCGAGGCAGCGGCCATCGTGAACAGCCGGACTGTGGAAGAGCTGCTGGAGTATACCATTTCCAGGCTGAACAACAAGTTCATCCCCGAGTATCTAGCCTTCATCATGCTGGACCCGCACGAAGCGGTGAAGACGAAGATTTACTGCTACAACAATCTCAAGGCCATCGTTCCCCCTGTAACTATTCACAGCCTTGAACCATTCAGGACATTTTTCGGCAAATATCCCAATCCCGTCAGTTTTTCCCTGCTGGAATACATTATGGACAACAAGGAAGCCTCGGATGCGCTGCTGCCGCTGCGGCCGGAGATCGTGGTGCCGATCATGGGGCCGGGTGGCTTGAACGGCTTCATTGTTTTCGGCGTAAAGCTCGTCGGTTCCGGATACGACAAGGACGAGATATCCTATATAAATACGCTCATGCGCTTTGCCTCCATCAGTCTTCAGAACGCCGTCCATTACCGGACCTCGGTGTCGGACATAAAAACGAATCTGTACAACCACGGTTTTTTTCTTCTCCGGCTGGAAGAGGAACTCGCCAAAGTCCGAAGGTACAGCAGCGAGCTTTCGATACTCATGCTGGACGTGGACTTTTTCAAGAAATTCAACGATACCTGGGGCCATCTTGCAGGAGACGAGGTTCTCTACCATACGGCTCGGGTAGTTGAGAAGTCCATCAGGAAAGGGGATATTGCCGCCCGTTTCGGGGGAGAGGAATTTTCCGTTCTCCTCCCGCAGAGCACTCTCGCTTCCGCGAAGGCTGCAGGCGAGCGTATCCGGTCCTCCATCGAGCAAATGGTGGTGTCCTATAACAGGAAGGATCTGCGCATAACGGTGAGCGTGGGCATCAGCCATGTCATCCCCGGGGCGGATATCGATTCGGCGCACCTTCTCCGGCAGGCGGACACTGCCCTTTACGCGTCCAAAACCCAGGGGAGGAACAGGGTAACCTGCTGCGCGTCGGGCCTGCTGGCGAGGGCGCTTTCGAAAAAATAGCAGGGGCTTAACCAGCGGAAGCCCGCATGTGCGGGAATTCAGGGACAGAATGTTTTTTTTAAGAGCAGCGCCGAAGTAAGGACCAGAACTGCGTAAATCAGGTAGATGTAATGTTTTTCCTTCATCAGCCGCACCAGCAGGTACCCGGCTCCCACTCCCAGGGGAATGACAGGCAGCATCCAGACGCCGAGCATCAGGTTTCCCATGGTAAACCTTCCCAGTAAGGCGAAAGGAAGAAGTTTTACGAGATTGATGAAAAAGAAATAACCGGTCATGGTGCCTGCAAACTGCATCTTGGGAAGTTTCTGCGGAAGGTAATACATCTGGATTACGGGAGCCGCCTGGTGGGCGATGGTGGAGGTAAGGCCCGCTAAGGCGCCCATGCCGAACGACAAGGGCACGGTGGGGTTCTCCTGCCGCCATTTTTTAAAAATCCGTGAACTTGCAGCCATGTACAGGACAAACAGCAGACTGATAAGGGCGATGGCAAATTTCATCCATTTGTCGGATATGGAAATGATCGCCCCCTTGTCCGATACAAAAAGCACGCCTGCAATCAGCACTCCCAGAAGGGACCCGGGTACAAGCGGCAGGAGTTTTTTCAGGATAATCTGTTTGCGGTAGAAGAGGACGCCTGCGATATCCATAACGCAGAGAAGAGGAAGCATGAAGGCCACCGATGATCGGGCGGATTCCGCCTGGTCCGGCCAGAAAAGAACCAGGAGAGGAAGCGCCGCGTTGCCCGCCGGAAAGCCTCCCTTGGATGTACCCAATAGAAACACGGATAAAGTTACCCATAAAAGCGAGGAGACGGAATAGCTGGTCAGTACCTGAAGCATCCGGGAAGCTTGCCTAAATGCCGGCGGTATGTCAACCGGACACGTCCTCCCGGGTAATGCCTTCTCCTGAAGCCACGGGTCTTAGAAGCCTTTTCCCGAGAATTGAGGGGTGGAGTTCCGGGGGGAGCCCGACTTTCAGTTTTTTCTCGGTCCGCAGAAGTGCCGTGTTTTTCATGGTAATCACCGTCCCCGCTGCAAGATCGCAGAGGGCGTGCACGGACCTGCGGGTTCTCTCATAATTGGCAGCCTCCGCCGGGGCAAGACGCTTGATGCCGTCCCCCGAAAGTATGCGTACCCGCTCCGCTCCGAAGCGTTCTTCGAGAAAACGGCGCCGTTCCTCCTGAGGGAGCGGAGTCAGCCTGCGTACGAGTTTTACGAGCCCGGCGAAATCTTCCTGCGGCAGCGCCACGGGATCGTCCAGCCCCCGGTCTTCCCTGGAGAGGCAGATATGCTTCTCGATAAAAGAACAGCCGAAGAGCATGCTAACCCCGGGCACCAGTTCCGGATCCAGGGAATGGTCCGATACGCCGACAGGAACGCCGAAGGTGCGGGCAAGGCTTTCGAGTACCGCAAGGTTGTATTCCTCTTCCGGCGCGGGATAGGCTGTTATGCAGTGCAGCAGCGCAGCGGGACAGGACAGCCGGGACAGGGCCTTTTCTATGTCTTTCTGAAGGGAAACACCCGTGGAAAGGATGACGGGCAGGCCGTAGGTATTCACCTCGTCGAGCAGCGGGAAATGGTTCAGCTCCGGCGAAGCTATTTTTATGACGCTGACGCCTGAATCTTTAAGCAGGCGGGCGCTCGTAAGGCCGAAGGGGCTCGCGAGGAACACGAGACCGCGGCTTTCCGTGTAAATTTTCAGGGCTGCATAAAAATCAGGCCCCTGCTCCAGTTGGCGGAAGCGATCGAAGAGCGGGATGCTCCCGCCGGGCAGGGGCACCTCTCCGGTAAGGGGATGGATTATTTCGTCCGCGTAGACCACCTGGAACTTGGCGCAGTCAGCCCCGGCCCGGGCAGCGGCGTCTATGAGTTCTTTCCCCCGATCGAGGCTGCCGCCGTGGCCGGTGCCGATTTCAGCGATAATAAAAACCGGGCCGTCCTCTCCTGCACGGAACGTCCTTCCCCCGGGTCCCCGAAATTCAAAGGCTCCTTTCTTCATATTCCGACTATACCGCGAAACCGCCCGTCCCGTTAAGCTGTAATTTTTTTTTAGCTCTCTCTCGACAACTTCGGTTTTTTTTTATATTATATAATCAGTGTAATATTAGGTAGCAAGGGGTGGATTATGACGACAATTACCTGTGATATGTGTAAAACTACGATAGAAGAAGCTTCACGATATGTAAATTACTTTACAATTCGGGATTTGGATGTATGCAAGCCGTGCAAGAAACAATTTGACAGGGATATCCAGGATGCCATAGAGGAAAAACGGCCCTATACCCTCAAACTGCACATGAACACCATGTGGAGCAACATGGCGCGTGCCTGCGGCCGGGAATAATCTTTCCTCACGTCCCGATTGAACTGAAACCGGTATACGGTACCAGAGCGGGAGGAATGAGGATTGACCCGTCCTCCTGCTGATAATTTTCCATAAGAGCTATAATGCCTCGGGATACGGCTATGGCCGTGCCGTTCAGCATGTGAACGAACCTGTTCTCTTTTCCGTCCCTGTACCGCACATTGAGGCGCCGGGACTGATAGTCCGTGCAGTTGGATGTGCTCGTCACTTCTCCCCATTCACCGCCCTCTCCCCGGCCCGGCATCCAGGCTTCGAGGTCGAATTTCCGGTACGCAGGAGCTCCCAGGCTGCCGGTACAGGTATCCACCACCCGGTAGGGAATCCCCAGCCCCTGAAAAATTTCTTCCTCCAGAGCCAGCAATTCATCATGCATGGCGTCGGACTCTTCCGGCGCGCAGAATACGAACATTTCCACCTTTGAAAACTGGTGAACCCGGTAAAGACCCTTGGAATATTGACCGTAGGCGCCGGCCTCTTTCCTGAAACAGTGGGAGAGACCCGCCAGCCTGACGGGAAGGCGTTCCTTTTCCACTATCTGCCCTGCCAGGTAGCCGCCCAGGGTGATTTCCGCAGTGCCCACCAGGCACATGTCCGTATTTTCCACCGTGTAGATATTGCTTTCCTCGCCCCTGGGGTTGAAGCCTATGCCTTCCACAACTTCCGTTTTTGCCAGGTCCGGGGTAATCATGCTCGTAAAACCATGCTTCTGAACAATATCCAGGGCGTACCTGCACAGGGCGAGCTCGAGGAAAACGGCCTGATTTTTGAGATAATAGAATTTGGGGCCCGATACCCTGGTGGCGGTGTCGAAATCAAAAAGATCGAGCGCAAGACCCAGTTCGACGTGATCTTTCGGCTTGAAAGTGAATGATGTCGGGGCACCCCAGCGCGAGCGCTCCGTATTATCCTTGTCTTCCCTGCCCCTCGGCGCATCAGGGTGGGCCATGTTGGGCAGTTTTGCGGTTTCCGCGGCAAGACGCTGTTCGAGTTCCGTAAGGGACGTTTCACGGACGGCGATTTCTTCCTTGAGACTCTTTCCCTCTTCTATAAGGGCCGTCCTTTCCTCCGGCGTCAGCCTGGCCTTCATTTTCTGGGCGTTTTCATTCCGTCTTTGGCGCAAGCCGTCGACACCGGCAAGAAGCTCGTTCCTTTCCAGATATAGAGAGACCACGGCATCCGGGTCAGCCTGGACAAACCTGTCCCGTATATTGTCTTTTACCGCGTCCAGGTTATCCTTGATAAAGCGAAAATCCAGCATATGTCTGCACCTTTTTTGTTTAAGTTTGATTAACCAGGGAATAGT
>SPDA01000615.1 GCA_004525155.1 Spirochaetales bacterium | reverse complement strand
GCCGAGGATCTGGGTCTGCATGTCTATGCCCTCAGCTGTCTCGATAAGTTCGAGACCCTCCGGAACGAGCCTGAACACTGCCCGTTCGGTTACATACAGGACGGTCTGGCCGGCACGGACCGCCCTTTCCGCGCTGAAGGAAACCTGCTCCACGCCGGAAATGAATTTCCGCACCCTTCCTTCCCTGACGATGTGAAGGCCCGAATCCGTCAGTGCCACCTCGAGTCCTCCCGCGGTGAAGGTCCCGCAGAAGATGACGATTTTAGCTGTCTGGGTGATGTTCACGAAACCCCCGACGCCGGCGAGCCTTAATCCGAACTTCGAAACATTCACGTTGCCCTGCCTGTCTATCTGGGCGGCGCCTAAGGCCGCGAAGCCGAGCCCGCCGCCGTCGTAGAAATCGAACTGGGCGGGCTGGTCCACGACCGCGTCGGGATATATCGAAGCGCCGAAGCTTAAACCCCCGGCCGGTAAACCGCCGATGGGGCCGCTCTCAACTGTGAGGGTGATGCGGCGGAGCATGCCGCGCTCAGCCGCGATGTTCGCTATTCCCTCGGGCATGCCAATGCCGAGATTTGCCACGACACCGTCGCGCAGCTCGTCACAAGCCCTCGCCGCGATGACACGGCGTTCATTCATGGGGAGGGGCTCCACTTCCGCATAAGCCGCGTCCGGGTTGGGAGCAGCTGAGCAGTAGGCCGGGTTGTAGCTTTCGGCGAAGGTCTGTTCGTGCTCGTAAGGTTCCGAAACAACCAGCCGATCGACGAGGATGCCGGGTACCCGGACATTTTTGGGCTCAGCCGGGAGGTCGAGGAATTCTGCCACCTGCGCTATAACGATCCCCCCGGAGTTTCTGACAGCCTGGGCAATGGGGAGCACTTCGCCGATGATTGCTTCGCGGTCCATGATGAGGTTGCCCTTAAGGTCCGCCGCAGTCGCCCTGATGAAGGCCGCGTGGATGGGAAAGGATTTATACCAGAGCCAGCTTTTACCCCCCAGCTCGATTTTCTCGACGAGTCCCCCGGGTGTTATATCGTTCAGCCTGCCGCCGCTGTTGTCCGGATCGATGAAGGTGCCTAGACCGATGTGCGTGATGCACCCGGGCCTGCCTGCAGCGATATCGCGGAAGAGCTGACAGATGACCCCCTGCGGAAAGTTGTATGCCTGGATCTTACCCTCCAGGGCGAGTTTTCCAAGGCCCGGGACGAGGCCCCAGTGCCCGCCGATGACGCGGCCCAAAAGCCCTTCATGGGCCAGGTGGTTTATGCCCCTGGTCCGGGTATCTCCCTGGCCGGCGGCATAGACGATGGTGAGTCCCCTCGGCGCTCCCTCAGCGAGGAACCGTTTTTCCAGTGCGGAGGAAAGGGCTTCGGGGTGCGCCGATCCGATGAAACCGCTTATGGCGACGGCAGCGCCGTCTCTTATGAGACTGACGGCCTCCGCGGAGGTACAGACCTTGGCGTCCCGGGGGCAGGTCACAGGTACCATCCGCCGTTCACGTGGATCGTCTGCCCCGTGATGTAGGAGGCGAGATCGCTCACCAGGAAGAGGATAACTCCGGAAATTTCCGCCGGTTCTCCGAAGCGTCCCAAGGGAATGGACGTAATCATGTTCCGCCTGATTTCTTCGGGTATGGACTTTCCCATCTCGGTAAGCACGACCCCCGGTGCTACGGCGTTGACTGTTACAGCCCTTCGGGCCAGTTCACGGGCCAGAACCTTTGTTAGTCCTGAGACCCCGGCTTTCGATGCCGCATAGTTTGCCTGGCCGAAGAACCCTGTAAACCCCGAGATTGAACTCAAATTCACTATCCTGCCGCCGTCCGCGATTTTTTCCGCGGCGATCCTGCAGACGTTGAACACGCCCGTGAGATTTGTATCGATCACGGCCTGCCATTCCTCCGGGGTCATTTTTTTTATGCTGTGGTCCCTCGTAATCGCAGCGTTATTGACGACAACATCAACAGCCCCGAAGCGCGCGGCGGCTGCGTCAAACATGGCTTCCACAGCCCCGAAATCTCTTACATCGGCGGAGACAGCCAGCGCCTTTCCGCCGATTTTCGCCGCGGTCTCTTCGGCGGGACCCCTGTTTCTACCGTCAGGATCGTCGAAGTAGTTGACTGCGACATTGGCGCCCGCTTCAGCCAGGAGGAGCGCTGTTTCCGCGCCGATGCCCCGGCCTCCTCCCGTTACGAGGGCGGTTTTCCCCTCGAGATCAATTGAAATCATTTCTGTCTCCATTTTTCTATGATTAAAAAATCCCGTACCAGGACATACCGGAGCCCCCG
>SPDA01000687.1 GCA_004525155.1 Spirochaetales bacterium | reverse complement strand
GTATATATACAATATCGTGTTTTTTCCGCGTTGTCAAGTTTATTTATAGTCTTTTCACGATTTTTTTTTGTAAAATATCATGACAATTTCAATAATATTTTGTTTTTTCCGAGGCAGTGTTATATAATTTTTGCATATAAATACTTACATGAATGGAGGGCATATGAAACGCGCGGGTATTGCGGCACTGATTATGGTTCTTGGCAGTATTACTTCTGCCTTTGGGGATACCGACATAAACTATTTTTTCACCCTTCCCGGCCAATGGAAGGTCCTCGAACAGGGTGATGCCGGCTTTGCTGGCAGTCCGACGGAGAAATTCGGGATAACCCCCACCGCAAAGGCCACCCGGTCCGATGGAAAGTACTTCGCTTACTTTTTCACCTATGACTGGGGCGGCATGTCGGGCAGCGGTACGCCCTGGGACGGGGATTATGAATCCTTTCCCGAGTATGCCGATTACGAAGACAGGATGGAAGCGGACTTCAGGTCTCTCCTCGAAAAATTCGGTTCCGATCTCCGCCGGCAGACCTTTTGTAAATCCGAAGGCGGCGAGGAAATGGCATCGGTATATGACGCCTCCGGGTATGCGAATTTTGACAAAAAAAAGTACGGGTTTTACGCCCTTGTGATGGATTATGATGTTGCAGCTTATTTCGCCGCCTTCATCTTCTGCAGCGCGGATGAATTTGCTGACAACACCCGGGAACTTCGGGAAATCCTCGGTATAGAGTAAAGGCTGTTCTTTACATCAGACTGCCCCGGGCTGTATCGATTTTAACCGTCGGCAATGATTAGATTGACGGAGCTGGCCTCAAAAAACCTTCTGTACTCTTCAGGAAGATCCGTGTCGGTGATAAGGTAGTCAATATCCTCCACATCGCTATATTTGGCCAGTGCGATTTTCCCGAACTTCGATGAGTCGGAGAGGATAAACACCTCCTGACCCTTTCGTATTACCTCCTGGTTCAGATCCGCCCTCATCATGTCGCGCCCTGTAAACCCATTCTGAATAGTAAATCCGTCGACCCCGATAAATACTTTACTGAAATTGATTTGAGCCAGGCACAGCTTTGCGAGATTTCCCACCAGGTTTTGGCTTTCTCCCTGGTAGATGCCGCCTAGAAGGAGGACATTGTTCGAGCTTTTCCTGGACGCCTGCCTTGCGATGAACGCGTTGCAGGTGGCGATCGTCAGCCTGCCGACCAAGCTCACCTCCTTGGCCAACAAGGCGTTGACTGAGCCGGCCTCGATGAAGATGGTCTCCCCTTCATGTACGAACTTCGCTGCCGCTTTGGCGATGCTCAATTTCTTTTCGTAGCGGATAGCCATCCTGTGGGAAATGTCATCAGTTTCATCGATTACAGCTCCGCCGTGCACCCGCCGCAGGAACCCCTGTTTTTCCAGGCCGCCCAGGTCCTGTCTGACTGTAGCCGGAGACACGGACAACCGCTCCGACAGGTCGTTCACCGAGGCCTGTCGGCCGTCCGAGAGAATAGTCAGAAGCTTCCGTTGACGTTTATTCATCGGCGCTCCAGCAATAAAGCGGCCGCTCCGACCAGGCCGGAGTTGCCCTCAAGTTCCGCCGGAATAATCTCCATCCGGTCGAACATCATTTCCCTAACGTAGGAATAAAAAGTCCGGCGAATCTCCTCGATATACTCCTGACCGAGATTCATCAGGCCCCCGCCGATAATAACCGCCTCGGGGTTCAACACCTGGAAAACGTTGTATATCCCGATTCCGATAATCCTGGCGGACTCGTAGAAGATTTCCTTACAAATTTTATCGTCCAGCTTTAAACCCTGTGCGATTACCCGGCCGTTTACTTCCAGCAGTTCGATGCAGCCGATTCTGCTTTTCTTCCCTTCTTTCAGTTTGTTCTGGAAAAGAGAAGGGAAAAAAATACCCGAGGAATGAGCCATAAGGCATCCGTTATTTCCGCAGGTACATTTCCTTTCGGAATCAACATGGATGATAGTGTGCCCGATCTCGCCTGCCG
>SPDA01000226.1 GCA_004525155.1 Spirochaetales bacterium | reverse complement strand
TCAGCGGAAGACCTGTATTCCCTCTGTCTGCTTGCATCCGAAACTGACCAGCCCATCCTCTCGGATGAAATAATAAAAATCCTCTCCGGCCGTTTCCCCGACAGCCCGGAATCCAGGCTGCTTGCGCCTCCCGCGGACGGCCAGGCTAAAGTAGAGGCCTATCCGGAACCGGGCTCTTTCATGCGAGCTTCCGCCTCCCTGGAGGAAGGACCCGCGCCGGCGCCCGCATCTTACATCCAGACAGGATCCTTTATCAAGGAAAAAAACGCGCGGGAGCTCATGTCCGGCCTCGCAGCCAAGGGGTTTTTGCCTGTCCTCGATCTGATTAACAGGAACGGTACCGTTTACTACCGGGTTTCCGTTCCCATCGAACCTTCCTTAAACCGGCAGACAGTACTGCTGCAGCTCAAAGAAGCGGGCTTCGAGGCTTTTTAGAGGGGATTCTGAACGTCATTCTTTTGTTCATAAACGACGGGATCGTCCGTTCCTTTCTGGAAACCGGCAACGGTAATCGTTCCCTGCTGCAGAACAAGTGAAACGTTCCCAGTCTCTTCCCCCTTCGTAAGGCTATAACTGTAGGACCTGATTTCCTTAACCAGCCCTGTCTCATCGATCACCTTCATTTCAAGCACAGGTACATTGAGCATGCTCAGAGCATAGCCGCCGTTTTTTATTGTCCCCTTTTCCTCGAGAACAAAAGAGGGGTAGGAAAATTGTAAGACTTTACCGTCGGAGGCTTCATATCTGCCGTCAATGCTTTTTTGAACCGTTTTTATTTCCTGCACAGAAGACCCGATAACCTTGTCGGGCGAGGAGGCGGCAAGCTTGTAATACAAGCCGTTCCACTGGTTGCCGGTCATGGCGCTGAATTCACCTTCGCTTATGCTTATCGAAATTGAATTGACGGAGAGCACTTCAATGCTCAGAAAAATGTTGATAAAAGGCACCAAATCGTTTTTTCCGTTTATGTAGAGAACATTGGGCAGACGGGTTTTGTATGAGGAAATCCAGCGGTAAACTTCCTGTATATCCTTCTGATAAAAATTTATAGTTTTTTTATTGGTATCGAGAATGACGAGGGTATCCGTATTTTTAGGATCCAGTTTATACCATATGCCGTCAACAAATTCCTCGAAAGCAGACTCGCCGCTTACAAACAGTTTCTGGAGCTGCTGTTCCTCAACCTTTTTTCCCGGAATTTTCTCGACCGTTCCCTTCGTATACACACCCGTCTGGTAGCTCCAGAAATATTCGGTTCTGACCATATCGAGGAGGTTCTCGGATTCTTCGTCATGAGAATTTGAAATTATAAGAAAACTGATTCCGTTCTTCTGTCCAAGGTTGTAGGCCTGGGATCGATCCTGGCGTTCGATTTCGATGGTTCCGTCGGAATGGAGCGATAAAATCGGCTCATAATACATGCCTATGCCCGTGGGACCCTGGGTTTTCCTGAAAACGTCGAGAGTCTGTTCCCGGTCCTTGTTCGTGCCGCTGCAGACAAGTTCGAGATTGTGATCCCCCACAACATCTTCCAGGTTTATGTTGAAACTCCGCATATTCACCGCCTGGGTCTCGGCCTCCCAGGAAAGTTTGTAGGTATTGCGGACCGTGTCAAAATCGACGACCGCAACACGGATAGACCCTTGAGGGTCGTCCCTTTTCTTAAGAAGCATTATCTGTTCGTCGGCGGTATCTATATCCAGATTCGTGTTTATTACCTGAAGCACGACATCTTCCGGTTTTACCTGAATCCTCGGCGCCATGGCCGTCTGGAAGGACTTTTCGCTTTCTTCAAACGTAAAGTCAACTTTTGTGGCATCCGTTTCACTGATATTGGGAACAATGGATTTGGCGGCCGTAACCACCGGGACATTCCCGGTATTGTTCATGCTTATATTGCCGCATCCTGAAAACAGAACTCCGGCAAGCAGGAGCAGAATGATTATATATGGTTTTTTCATGACACCTTCGCAAAATATTTTGATAATCTATTGAGAATTGTTTTTTTTGTTTCCTCTACCGAATCCCGGCATTTGAAACCCGCGGCAGTTTTATGGCCCCCTCCGCTGAATTCCTGCGCGATTTCCGCGACGTTGATATTTCCTTTTGAACGCAGGGAACAGCGCATAATGCCTTCCATATTTTCCTTGAAAAATATGGAAACGAGTACGTCCTCGCTTTTGAGGGGGATATTTATGAATGCATCCGCTTCTTCGTAGGAGGCCCCGCAGGCAATGACGGTTTTTTTCCCCATGGTCTGTATTGCCACGTGGTTGTCAAAATGGAGTTCGAGTGTCGACATCACCCTGGACTGAAGGATCAGGGAGGAAATCGAGTTGCTTTCGTAAATCCGGGAATAGATTTCATTTGGATTGATGCCCTGAAGTACAAGGCTGTGAGCTATGAGAAATGTCTTGGCCGTGGTTTTAGGATAGATGAATGAACCCGTATCATACACAATACCGACGTACAAAGCCGCGGCGATTTCCCGGTCGAGAGGAAGACTCATTTCAGCAAACAGATCGTAGAGGATTTCACAGGTCGAGGAAGCGTCGCGGATAATCAGGTCTTCGGTTTGTATGTTCTCCTGCTGTTCGTGGTGATCGATGATAAAATAATCCCTGACCCGGGGAATGACGCTGTCCCTGATCTGGCCTATATTATTTATGTCGTTAGTATCCATGATGAGCAGTCTGTAGTCACGGACATCCTCAGGAATCTGGTTTTCCGATTCGAGTACCTGGATATTGTTTTCCCTGTCGAGAAACCGAAATTTCTGCGGAATTGGGTCCGCGTTCATCATAAGGACCCGCTTCCCGAGCTTGGCAAGGGCCCTTCCCATGGCGGCCTGGCTGCCGACCGCGTCGCCGTCGGGTGTTTCGTGAACCGTCAGGATAAACCTGTCCCCTCCGTCTAAAAATCGGACAGCCTTGTCAAAAATCATTGAAGGTCCCCGCTTTCACGCAAAAGGCTGTTCCCTTTTTTCAGAAGCTTTATCGATTTTATTCTTGCCGGGGAAACGTCCGCGTCTATGAAACATCCGGGTTCGACTACACAATTGTCAGGTATGGAAGGGTTAAGCCCTATCACTGTCAGACCCTCTCTTATCTGGTCCGGGAAATCCCGATTGTTTGCCTTTGACCCCGAAAATCCTATGGTTACATGGTCCCCTATGGTATTGGTGTTGAGTGCCTGGGTGTCCTCCATAAACGGAAATACGATGGCATTTATTATGGTTGAATTCCTGCCTACCTGATTTCCGTTCATGATGATCGAATTGATAACGGATGATTTTTCCTTGATGTGCACGTTGGAAAAAATGACCGAATTTTCAACATACCCGTCCACCCGTCCGCCTGGAGAAATAAATGAATTTCTCACCCATCCGTTTTTGGAAATGAGGGTGTCCGTTCCGCCGGCCTGGGGAACGGCATACAGGAGCCTGTTTAAAATTCCGTTGAAATTCCGGGACAGTACCCGCATGTTGTTGTGATAGAAATCTGCAATGTTATTGAGCAGCACAGCCTCGCCCTGCAGCGGTAAAAGTATTTCGAAGGCGTCGGCAAGAACTTCGAAAAAAAGGAATTCGAAAAGGGGTTTTTTGCCGGCGCCGATTTTCGTCATATGCTGTATACCGGACTTGAGTTTTTTTTTGGTGATGATATACATATCCAGGGGTATATCGTTCAATGAAATCTTGACAGTATCCTTGCCTGCTTCGACGGCTGCGCGGACGAGTTCGTCAGGATTGAGAAGAAAAACCTGGGAAACATCGTAAAAAAGGAAATGATCCGAACCTGCCTCATTAAGGATGGCGGAAAACTGTTCGACAGAAATGTCCGCAGGAAATATAGGAAGGTCTGCAGCCTCCCACAGCTGAAGATGGGCGGATACGGTCTTCGCTTTTTCCTTTCTCGCGAAGATTAATTTCTTTCCAAAAATTTCGGAGGCTGTGTTAACCATGGCAATGTCAAGGAATGTGTACGTCCCCCAGACGGGAAAGATGGACGTTTGGCAGGAAGCGGAGAAACCAGGTAGCCTCAGCGATGCTCCCTGATCGAAAAAGAGTACTGTGATGTGCTCCATACATTAAACTGCCTTGACAAGAAAAACCCTGTATCCTCCGGCCGGGGATTTGACTTTTATGGCTTCGTTGAGAATATTTACCGGCAGCGGTTCGTATACCGGGAAATTTTTTTCGTCATGAATATTCAGTTTAAGGGTTTTCTGAATCCGTTCGATATCCGCTATGGTCTTCTCTGTCACTTCCTTCGAAATTACGAGATTTCCGATGGAACCTTCGAGGAATACTTTAACCCCTTCCTTGAGGGACAGGGGCTCTTTGTGAATGGGACGGTTGTCTATCAGTATGCGGAACTGGAGTCCGAGACCGCCTTTTGCCCGGATAATAAGCACGCGCAGAAGGATGATGAGAGCGGCAAGAATAACGAGTCCTGCGGGTAATATCCAGATATTATTGAGAAAGAAGCCCTTGAAGGTGACCGGAATTTCCACGACTGCCGGGGTAAACACCGTTTCCCCGCCGAAAACGAAAATCAAATTACCGGTAATAACCCCCGCAGGATAATCCTTGGCAAAATGTATAGGCTGTACAACGGTGGTTTCTGCCTCCGGATCGAGGACGGCGATAAAGGAAGAGACCGATATGGTTTCAATGCCGTAGGCATCGGTTTCGAATTCCACCCTGTCAACGTAGACATTTTTTCTTTCGACATATCCGGAGCTTGCGAGTTTGAAAGTCATCTCCGAAACGCCGCTCCTGCCTATGGAAAGCAGCTTGGGAGCCCCTTTCAGCTGAATGGTACCGAGGATGTCCTTGGTCTTTTCCGAGCGTTCTTCCGCCGTAATGTTTTCCGGCACTTCGGTATACTCCCCAGCCAGGGTTGCGTCAATTTCCTTT
>SPDA01000266.1 GCA_004525155.1 Spirochaetales bacterium | reverse complement strand
GGTTTCCCCGTAGGGACTCTGCACATTCTCCAGTTTCCATTCCGGGGTTCCGTTCCTCCTGAACTTCAGGAGCCGGGTCTGTGTCAAAAGCAGAAAGCCGCCGTTCGCGTACACGGCTATCGCCTTGACGCCGGACAGGTCCTCGGACGAAGCCATGGGCAGAATCGAATCCACGAGGAGCCCTTCGGGACTGTAAATTTTGATGTGCTTGTCTGTCGCGTCGCCCACCCAAAGGTTGCCGTCCGCGTCCGCCGCTGCAGTGGTGATATAGGAATAGGGTCCGGAAAAGATGGGAAGCTCTATGCGTTCTTTCCCGGCAAGCCGGAGCGCTTTTCTTTGTGTAATATCAACAAAAACCATGCTTCCGTCGGGCATTGTCACGAAGGGCCCCATGCTGCTTATCCCGGTCCGCACCCGTCTCGGCTTATCCGCTCCCGGCACGAGGGAATAGACATCGCTTCCCGTGGATGGTTTGAACAGGACCGTACCGGCAGGTGTGACCCCGACACCGAAGGCATAGGTGTAGTTGCCTTCTTCCGCGAGGCTTTTCCCCGGAAAATCGACAACCGCGAAATTACGGTTAAGTTCCAGGGCAAGGGAGTTGGCGCCTACCACCACGTTGCCGTTGCTTTTTACCGCAAGGGAATAAGGATACAGCTGCAGTCCCGGCACCGGCAGGTTTATCGACCGGATACTGTCCGCATAGAATTCGTCAATGAAAACCGCTTTTTTTTCCAGGGGAAAAGCGGCGAAATTGTCCAGGGAGGCCCACATGTAGAAAACCATGCTTCCCAGAGTGGCGCTTAAACCGCTTTCCCATTCGCCCATATAATTGAAGGGTTCCGCGTCCTTACCGTCCTTGGTCCGCGACAGGGTTGCGCTGATAATTCTGCTGTCCTGACTGTTGACCGCGTTAATGGTGAGTTCAAGCCCCGTACCCTTGAGGACTGAAGTGCCGGCGCTTTTACCGCCGGGACCCGCAGTCTTAAGGGTTATGGTATCGCCGTAGAGCCGGTCTACAATGTATGCCGTCTCCTTGACCAGTTCCTCTATGAAAGCCCGGTTTTCTTTGGTATCCGGGTAGATCGACGGCGGTTTTACGGCGATATCCTCCCCGAAAAGCGGCAGACCCGCAAAGGCGAGCATTACGACTAAAACCATATACAACCGTTTCATAAAGGCCTCCTGGATTACAGTATAACCTTATCTTGTCCGGGGTTAAAGGCTGGAGTCTGACGATGGCAGGAGTGTTTCCTGCTGCCGTGTACCGAAGGTCCTGAACGGTGCTCAGGACCACCCTTTATCGAACAGATTAATTAACCGTAAAAATTTCCTGTATTTTTCTGAATATACCGAATGCCTGGCTTTATCAGGATAAAAACGGCCTTTTTCCCTTACCATGGCCTTTATGGCGCTGCCGAAATCCTCAAAACAGCCGGCTGCCACGGCGGAACAGATTGCCGCGCCCAAGGCTCCCGGTTCGGAGGCTTCTGTCGTGATAATTTCCAGGTCAAGTATGTCCGCGAACATCTGGCACCAGAAGGCACTCCGGCTCACTCCGCCGGAAAGAACGGCGGAATTTTTATCCATGGAGGCGTTTCTTAGATTTTCCAGGTGCATGCGATGCGCAAAAACAATGCCTTCGTATACCGCACGAAGCAGATGGAATTTATCATGAAAGGCTTTAATGCCGAAAAAACTTCCATCGATATTCCTTGCCAGTTTTGACTTGTAAATAAAAGGCAGGTATACAATATCCACTTCATCAGCATCAAATTTTGAAATGATTTTTTCAATTTTCCGGTATATGCCAGCATCTTTGAAATTTCTGCCGGATGATATTCCGGAAAGCAGGTTATTAATGCTCCACTCCAGATTTACCGCCGAAGTGGCGCTCGATTCAACGGCAAAATAACTTCGCTCATCCGCGAACAGGGACCACGAAAGTATGTCTTTGCCGGGAACATACCTGTCGTCCACTCCTGAATTGATGCTCCAGGTTCCGGCAGTAATCGAATACCTGGTATTGTCATGGACACCGCCTCCCAAAGCGCAGGCCGCGCAGTCAAAAATGCCCGCCGTTACCGGAGTTCCTTCGCACAGTCCCGTCTCCGCAGCAGCGCTTCCGGTAACCTGCCCGACAATATCGGTGCTTTTGTACAATCCGGGCAATTTATCGTAGGCGTCTTCAATACCGAATGGAGTGAATATTTCCCTGTCATACCGCCTGTTCTCAATATTTATCACGCCGGCAATGCTGGCATCCGTATAATCAGTGGAAACGTTCCCTGTCAGCTTCAGGGTTATCCAGTCTTTGGCCATTAAAACTTTATAAATGTTTGTGTAGATATGATATTCATTTAGCTTCAACCAGTACATCAGCGGCACCATCTGGCCGTTCCACATATGTATGCAGGTTTTTTCGTAATTGGTTAAGGCATCCGCTTTCCAGGCGGCAATAATTTTTTCAGTTCTTCCGTCCATGGACAGGATAGCTCTGCGAACCGGCTGTAAATTTTTATCGACCGGGTATAACCCCCCTCCATGACCGCTGCACCCCGACGCAAGTATGTCGGATGGGTCTATGCCTGATTCTTCAATTACCTTTCTGATTACCCGCGCCGTATTCCTCCACTGTTCTTTCATATCAATTTCAGCGCGATCCTGCTCATTTATGACAGGCGTAACGGCTGAGCCTGATGCCGCTTCCCTGCCGTCTGCAGAAAACAGCACGGCTTTAGTATTGGTCAGACCGTAATCAACACTTAAAAAAAACTTATCCATCGGGACAAATTCCTCTTATACCTCGATAAAGCTGCCAATTTTTTAAGCCGGCATTAAGCGGCGTGTTGCGGTTTGCACGGCAGTGATTTGTGTGTATTAACCCAGGCATTTCCGGGCTTCATCGTAGAGTGCGAAAAGATTTTCCGCAGGCATGTTTTTCTGAATACTGTGGTCAGGGCCGCAGATATACCCTCCGCCTTTACCCAGTATTTGTATTCGCTCCCTTACTTCTTTACGGACATCCTGAGGTGTGCCGAAAGGTAAAACCTTCTGGCAGTTTATGGCGCCGAAAAAGGTAATATCTTTGCCGAATTCCTTTTTCAATTCTCCGGGATCGTTCCCCTCCAGGTGCGCCTGCACCGTTTCCCAGACATCCATTCCCATGTCTATGAGATCCTTCATAACGGGCCTGAAGGCTCCGCAGCTGTGGAACCAGACTTGTAAACCGAACGATTTTATAAGCGCAAACATTTTTTTGTACACCGGCTTGAGGAATCTTCTCCAGGCTTCGGGTGAAATCATTATTCCCCTCTGGGTGGAAAAATCGTCCCCGCACCAGTAATATTCGGTTTCACCGGCGCAGGTTCCCATTGCCTTCTTCATCGACTCAATCTGGAAGCTTTCAATATGGGCCAGGGCCGCTTCAATCAGCTCCGGTGATTCATGCATGTGCACCATGGCATTTTCCATGCCGAACAGATCAAAAAGTGTATCCAGTACGGGAATAAAACCGAGCGTAAGTATTTTCGGATATTTGTTGTCGATAAGAAGAACGCGTTTTTTTAACTCTTCGTAATCAACCAGACCGGACTCGGGCCAGGAATGCTTTTCAACGTCTTTGACAGTCCGGGCGTCTGCAAGCACAAAACCCCCTCGAACGCTTCCGTATCCGGCATCCCACAGGTCCGCGGTACCCCAGATTGATTTTCCTTCTTCGATGTCAAATATTCCGCTGTACTTGACTTTTCTCAAATCCAGCCCGAAAAACTCCCTCAATTCCTCTTCGTCTTTTACCCCGAAGCTTTTCGTCCAGTATTCCAAATCGTCCACTCTTCCAAGAAATACGGGTACTCTGTCGGGTTGTTCGTGTTTTATTGTTTTACGTATTCTCTCTTTACAGTCCATTTCCAGGCAGCGCCTTAAAATCCCGGTGCCGTGTCCTGGGGCATTGTCACCGTAAAGTCTTCGGCGGAAATGTCAGCGGCCGTGGGTGTTATGGCGGCGGAATCAGGGAGCGCCGGAACCTGGTCCGCCCAGGCCGGCTTATCCAGTTCCTCCGTGCCTGTGAAACCGTCCGCATCGTAATAGGCGGGGTTTACAAGTTTTACAACGAAAAGAACGGCGTCGAGTTCCGCGCTGGTCTGACCGGCGGCGTCCATCACTTCCTTGGTTTTCTGAAGGGCGGTAAAAATTTCCGCGGTGGTTGCGCTCCCCGGCGGATCGGGAATCCTTTCCGCGGCGCCCGCGCCTGCCAGGATGTTGTTAACGGCAAGGACAATGCGCTCCGTGCCCGCTTGGTTAAGGGGGTCCGTACGCAGCCATGCCGCGGCTGCTTCCCTATACAGGGCGCCGATACTGTAACCGGTGAAGACCCCGGTATTGTCGGCTGAACTTTCCTTTACCAGGGCGAGATTGGCTGCAGCGTATTCCAAAGCCGCGTCCAATCCGGTGACTGAGGCCGTGTACATATAACTGCCTTTAACGTTCGACGCATCGTCGCCGGTGAGCTGTG
>SPDA01000417.1 GCA_004525155.1 Spirochaetales bacterium | reverse complement strand
GTTTCGGAGAATCAGGCACCGGCGAAGAATTGTTTGCAAAGCACTGTCTCGACGGAGAAGGTTTGTATTCGAAAGTAATCCAGTTAATCGAGGGGCCGGCATGAATTTATTTTCAACGGGATTAAAGGGCAAGGCGGGTATTGTAACCGGAGGAACAAGCGGTTTCGGACTGGAAATTGCATAAACGCTGCTGAAGGCGGGTGCTAAGGTTTCGGTTTTTTCGGTTGATGACATTTCGGAAAAACAGAAAGCGGAATGGACCGAAGGGTTTTCGGAAAATGCTATTTTTACCTACCAGGATATTATGGAAAAGGATGCCGGCAGGGTCATGGTGGAAAAGACGGTAGCCGGTTTCGGCAGGCTGGATTTCGTCATAGCGAATGCGGGTTTTGCCATCCGGTATGAAAAGCCCCTGTTTTCCATGACATCGGAAGAAATAGCGGAGACCATGCTCACTCAGTTCAAAGTTTTTCCGGTTGCATTCACAACCCTCGCCGTTGAAGCCTCGAAGGAAATGAGCAAACGCTACGGCAGCGTCGGGGTAAACGAAGCCGGTCATCCCCGCGAAACTGGTTCCATCGTTGTAACGCTGTCCGAGGCGGCGCTCTGTCCCCTGCGTGACGACCTGCTCGCCTACGCCTCTGCAAAACTTGCGTGCGTTTCAGTACTGCGGACGCTGTCCGCAACGTTTGGTCCGCTGAATATCCGGGTAAACGGGATTGCGCCGGGTTTCGCGAATACGGCGGGGCCGAAAAAGTTCTACGACCGGTTTCCTGAAATAAAAAGTGAAATAGAGAAACGGAACCATTTGAAACCTCCCTTCATGCACCCGGGAGCCGTAGTGCCGGCTGTTATGTACCTGCTGACGGACAACTACGTAACCGGCGAGGTGATAGCTCTGGACGGCGGTTACAATATCAATATGGTCAGCTACTTCCAGAATTATTGAATTCCGTCACCGCTTGAAACAGCGCGACAATATTCCGCGGGGGGATTCCGGCTGCCGCAGGTGCCGGCTTTTATGGCTTCTGCTGTACATATTCATGGGCCCGGTAAGGATTCTGTACCTTCAGCATGCCGCCGTCTATTCCGATTATCTCGCCAGTTATATAGCCCGCTTCGTCGGATGCGAGGAACTTTACGAGCGCCGCCACTTCGCCGCCGCTGCCGAAACGGTTTAAGGGGATCTGCTTAACCTGGAGGTGGCCCCGTTCCTTTATCATGGGGGCTGTCAGATCGGTTTTGATTATCCCGGGAGCGTAGGCGTTCACGGTAATCGAGTAGGGAGCAAGTTCCGCGGCTGCAATCTTTGTAAGCATGTTAACGGCTGCCTTGCTTGCGCCGTATCCTAAAAGGCCGACATCCGCGAGGTCGCTGGATATCGAAGACGCGTTTATAATCCTGCCGAAGCTGTTTTTTTTCATATGTTTTGTACATGCCTGTATCATGAAAACCATGCTTTTAAAATTCACGTTCAGGATGTTATCCAGAAATTTTTCATCCATCTCCTCGATAAAAACAAAATCGAAAATACCGGCGTTATTTACCAGAATGTCTATTCGGCCGAAACTGGAAATCGCGGCTTCCACTGTTTTATTCACGCCCTCCCTTGTGCTTACATCCGCCTGGAGGACAATTGATTCAGGCGACAGTTCCCGGATTGTAGCCCTGAAATCCTCCGCGCATTTTTTATTCGAACGGTAAACCGCCACCACGGATGTATTGCTGCCGGCAAAAGCAAGGCTTATGTCCGCTCCCATCCCGCGCGTTCCGCCCGTCACGACTGCAACCCGTTTTCCGCTCATTTCAATCCTCCTTGGTTTCGGTTAATATCCGCCTGAAAAATCATATGAGGAGCCCTTCACACTGTCAAGCCGGTCATCTGTTTTTATCTTTCAAACCGGACAGCCGGGCCGGGGCGTTTAATGAGATCGAATTCGGGGTTATAGAAGGGGCATAGAAAAGGTTCTTCAAACGGACGGAAAGGCACCATCGCTGCGATTTCATCGATGCGGCCCATGATTTCCCTGGAAAGCGGTCCGTCCCCGGCGGCTTTAACGTTCTGCCGGAGCTGACTGATTTTTTTCGCTCCCGTAAGAACTGTGGCCGAGTCGGAATTCATTAAAGCCCAGCGCAGGGAAAGTTCAGGTATGGGAATACCTGTTTTATCGACCAGTTTATAGAGTTCGAGAAGCTGCCTTTTCCTGGGCGTGTTGATCTGACGGAGGTTCGCCGATTGCAGCTGGTCATCGTAACGGTGGGCGAGCCAGCCCTGCTGGGTCGGCGATCCCAGCATTATGCCCATATTCTGCTTTTTGGCCTCCGGAATCACTTCGAGCTCCGCTTCGCGCCACAGCATGCTGTAATTGAATGCGGTCAAAAGAACATCGTAGAACCCGGTCGCGATCAGCGGGACGATTTCGTATGCGGTAGTCCCTCCCAGCCCGGTGAACCGGATTATCCCTTCGTCCTTCAGTTCTGTCAGCAGATCAACAACAGGACCCCTGAAACTGCGCAGATCGTCCCACCAGTCTATCTGCGCAGGCCTGTCCGGTTCATGGATCATGAGGATGTCGATTGACTCGCGTCCCAGGAGGCGCAGGCTTTCTTCTACCGTTTTGCGCAGGTTTTTTTTGCTCCTGGGGTTGAATGTTTTATCGCGCGGACCTATTTTCGTGCATAAAATGACGGGCCTGTTTTCTTCGCGCAAACCTTCCCCCACTCCGGCTTCGCTCTGCCCGTAATCCGCGGAGGTATCGATCAGATTAATCCCGGAATCAAGCACTTCCCGAATCAGGGGCGGCGCACCTCTGCTGCCCTCATCTCCGGCCGTGACAAACGCCGCACCAAAGGAAAGTTCGCTCACTTCTAGTCCGGTCCTGCCGAGAATCCGTTTTTTCATTGCTGTTTACTCCCTTATCTTTATAGTAAATTGAAACATTGAAAGCATCAATGTTTTTATGGACTATTGTATTTATGGCTGTTTTTAATTAGGATGCGATATATGCCTTTTACCGGCGTACAGCATCTGCGAAAAAGCTGAATAAACCAGGAAGTAAAAATGGACAGAAAATTATTGGCTGGCATGATAGATCTGAGTGTTCTGAAACCGGATAACAGCGAAAAGGATATTAAGGAAATGGTATCCTTTGCACAGGCAAACAGCTGCATCGCTGTTTTTTCGCTGCCGGCTTTTGTACCGGACATTGTGCGGATTCTTGAC
>SPDA01000466.1 GCA_004525155.1 Spirochaetales bacterium | reverse complement strand
GCTGTTGACCTTTCAACCATTGATCTGAACAACATCGAGCGTATCGAGATAACGAGAAACGGCGGCAGTTCCCTCTACGGGAGCGACGCGGTCGGCGGCCTAATCAACATCATCACCGCCAGGCCGAAAAAGCAGAGCCTTTTTATTAAAATCGATAATACGGGATACATTCCTCATGATGCCGTGGAGGTGAGCGAAGGAATGACGGGTGAGGCGGTACCTGCCAACGCAGCGGATGTGCTGGATACTCAACAGGTTCTCCTGCGGGCTTCGGTTTCACCGGGACCGCTGACCCTGCATGCACAAGGCTCCTTTACCCGGGCGGCGAACGCATTCACCTGGAACGACGAAACCTACATCGGCGCATGGCGCCGGCGGAATCACGCCGCGTACATGGGCGGGAACGGCGAAATCGGATTATCCTTTCCCCTGCTCGGCGGGGAAACCGGGATTTCCGGCGGTTTCGGGCTGTATCAGAATGAAGTCCCCGGGCCTCTTTCAGGTTTCGCCCTTTCAACCGACGCGATTCAGTCGGAAACATCGGCCTTCGGAACGATGACGTATAAAAACGAGCGCCTGGCAGGCGACAGGCTGACCCTCGACCTGAAGGGGAGCTACCGCTACAACGAGCTTGCCTATACGGATCCGGACGAGTATTTCCCCGTCGAAAGTCTTCACGGCACTCATTCCGCCGCCTTTGACGGCACCGAGGATATCTTTCTTCATGACGTCATCAGCCTCATCCTCGGAGAATCACTGTATTTCGACAGCGTCAACAGCACGGACCTCGGTGCGGTGAACAGGCTGAATCTCGGCTTTTGCCTGTCCGTACCCCTCTCGTTTTCCCACGGCCTGAGCCTGACTCCCACCCTGCGCTACGATTATTTTTCCAACGTTCCCGGCGCCCTGTCATATTCTCTGGCAGCAGGATGGAAGGCGCTTCCCTTCATGGCGGTCAAAGTGTCGGGCGCCTCTTCTTACCGGGCGCCTACCTTGAACGATCTCTATTGGCCCGAGGATGAATGGACCGCGGGAAATCCTCAACTGCAGCCGGAGCTGGCATACAACGGCCAGGCAGGCGTATCTTTCAACGGGAAATCCTGGCAGCTGGATGCCTACGGCTTTGTGCGCTATGTGCAGAACGGGATATTATGGCTCTTCAATGCGGAGGCCGGAAAATATACACCTCAGAATTTAGCGGAATCCTTTTATCCCGGCGCGGATGTGTCGGGCAGGGTAACACTTCTTAAAAGAATCGTTCTTCGCGGTTCATATTCCTTCATCCACTCCTTTGTTCTGCAGGATGATGTGGAAACTTACGGTTTTGCGGGAAACAAACGGGTTCCCTATTCTCCTTCCCATGCTTTTACGGGCGCAGTCGGTTACGATTACGGCGGCCATTCATTCTATGTGGAGGGGGAAGCCGCAGCCGAAAGTTATACGGATAATGCAAACACCGACCTAATCCCCGCCCATGCCGTGCTGAACCTCACCTACAGCGGAAACATTGCGGACATCTTTACCCTTTCGGCATCAGTAAATAATGTGCTGAATGCTGTGTATGAACTTAAGCAGGGTTATGTCATGCCGCCTTTGAATTTCAGAGTCGGCCTCTCCATGGAACTTTGAGAACGGTCCCATGATGCGCGCGTGGACTTTTATGCAGAAGGGCGGCCCCGTTATGTGGCCGCTCCTCGCATGTCTGTTTTTCACCCTATGGGCAATTATTGAACGTGGCATATTCCTGCTCGGCGGCCGCAGGAACCCCGATTCCCATATAATCCTGAGCCCGGGGGAATATCGGGCTTTTAAAAGAAGCCTGGGGATATTGGAACTCTGTACGACACTTTCCCCCCTGCTCGGCATTTTGGGTACGGTAACCGGTATCATCCGTTCCTTCAACGCTTTAGGCATAACCGAGGTTCCCGATCTGCAGCAAATCGGAAAGGGCATCGCGGAGGCGCTTACCACGACCGCGGCCGGGCTCATTATCGCGGCTGTCGCCATTATAGGGCACAGCCTTATCCTCATGAATCTGGAGGAGCCGTCATGAGAATCATTCAACCGGACACCATTGATTCTGCCGGCCGCGGGAAAGGGTATGTCCATAAATTGTCGGCCCGAAAAATCAGGATCGACATGATCCCTCTTCTCGATATCATATTCATCCTCCTGATTTTTCTCATTTTAGAGGTTGTTTCCCTAACGGTCCGCAGAGGTCTGGAACTTGAAATCCCGAAAGGAGCCGGCGGAATCATACCGGAATCCATAACACTCGAGATAGATCAATATGGTACAATTGTCTTCGAAGGAAACCGGGTTACATCGAAACAGGCATCGGAAATGGTAATGGCAAAACAGCCGGATTCGAGGGTGCCGATCATTATCCGGGGAGATGAACGCTCCCGGCTGGGGAATTCGATCGACCTTCTCTCCAGTTTACAGGAAGCCGGTTTGGACAACATCTATTTTGAAATAACCGAGGATGAGTAAAAACGTCTCACGGAGGATGATCGCGGCGGCGGCCGCACTCGTACTATGCGGTCTTCTGCTGGCGGTTCCCATCCGGTTCATGGATACAACCGCCCCGGAGGAAAAGGCCGCGGCGCCCCCCGAGGAAGCCGCAAAACGAATCGTTCTGGTGCGGCCCTTCCTCAGGGAGAAGCCCAAACAAGCCGAGGCGGCTTCTCCCGCCCCTGCTTCTCCTGCAGCAACAGCTGCCCAGGCGCCTGTACAAGAACAGGCGGAGGTGCCGGAAATGCCGGATTCCGGCCCCCCTCCCGTGGCAAACCGGCAGCGGGAGGTTCTGCCGGAACCTCCCGCCGAACTGCCGGCGGCGGAGCCGGAACCGGGCGGGCCTGCTGCGGTGAGCAGCCCGTATTCAGCGGCAGCCGACCGGGATTTTTCAGAAAAAAAACCTGGCAGCAGGGCACCAGCCGGAGGACAGCTCCAGGTTACCGTT
>SPDA01000203.1 GCA_004525155.1 Spirochaetales bacterium | reverse complement strand
GAAAGCCTTGCCCTCATCCTTATCCAGGCTCAGGAGGCCCGGCAGGGTTTCCGCCAGAAAACTGTATTCCTCAATGTCCGCGGTAACTGCGTTTATCCCGTCAAGTTCCCGGCTTATGAACCCGGCCAGGTCGTCTTCGGCCTGCTGAAGAACGGCATCGCTGCCCGGTTTGGCCGGCGCCTTTACGGCGTTTTTGTAGGCCGTGGAAAGCCTGTTCAATTCAGTTTTTTTATCCTGCAGCGAAGCTTCATACCTCGCAAACCGGCCGAGATAGAGATAGCTCAAATCCAGCAGATTAAGGATATCGGAGGATTTTTTGTCCAGTTCGATAAAGTGCTTGTAGGCGTAGGCAGTCATGATGGCCTGGAATTCCTCCACTGCTTCCTGCCGTTTGCCGTTCCAGAAATAAGTCTGCACAAGAAACTGCCGCAAGTCCAGATTATCAGGTTCCAAGACCAGCTGTTCGTGATACCTTGCTATAATGCTTTCCTGCAGCCCCGCCTTTAATGCTGTCTCCTCGAGATAGGCCGTAAGCTTGCCGGAGGAATTGAAGGTATCGCTGATGCTCTGTGTAACGGCTTCCGCTTCGCTGTTTTTTCCCGTCTTGGCAAGAAGGTCACGCAGCAGAAGGTAAAGCCCAAGATCCTCAGGGTGTTTTTTTATGGAATCCCGGTAAATGGTCACAGCCCTGTCCGGATAGCCGTTAATGACAAACACGTCCGCCAGTTCCTTGATGAGGGCAGGGTCGTCCCCGGCAATTTTACCGGCCTTGTCGAAGGTCTGTTCCGCCTTCTGGGTATCCGCCATCCACAGGTAGGTAAGTCCGAGATTGACGGTGAGATTGAGATTTCCAGGAAACTGCGCAAGCCCCCCGAGATAGAAACGCTCCGCATCCGCGTACATAGCGGACCAGGCCGCAATTTTTCCGGCCTCCGCCCAGTTTCCGAGCAAATCCGGAAACGCTGCAAGCACCTGTCTGTACTGCTGCAGACCTTCGGCAATTTCACCCATCCAGATACGGTTCTTGGCAGCGTATACTTCCAGATCACGCACACCGGAAAACAGGAGCTGGGCTTTCCGCAGGATTTTCTGGGCATTCACGTAATCGCTGACAAGGGCATAGATGGAGGCGAGTTCGATGTATCCGTTTACATCCCCGGGGTTCGCCTGAATCTTTTTCTCATAATCGCTTAACGATAAAAAGGTTATATCCGTATCCGCCGTAAGCGCTTCCGGGAATACCCTGGGCAGGGGCTGCCCCGGGTCCGATTCCGAAGCCTTGTTGACCAGAAAAAAGTTATCCAGATAGAAAAAATACCTGCCGTCATAGGACCTCTTCTGGGTAACCTCCAGCCTGAGCTTGTGGGTTCCGGCTGTCAGCTCCGTAGTGCCCGCCTTGCACCAGTAATAGGAAGGCAGGTACTGTCCCGTTACCTTGACGTCCTCCCTGTACACCTCTACCGCAGGACCGTCATCTATAATCAGCGAGACAGGAGAGGTATAGGAAGGGGCCAGATCGTCTTTTGGACCCGGGGGCGTTCCGCCGTACCAGAAGTCGTAGACACCGTCCGATTCAAGGTAAAAGACCCATTCCGCAAAAAAAACACCGCCCCCCTGGAGACCCGTCGACCGTGAAAGCTGCAGGGTCCTGGATCGGGAAGCCCCGTAAAGCAGAACCGGCTCCGTGGTAAAGTTCGTGGAAACCGCATCTTCCCCTTCGACAAATACGATATTGCTGTTCGTCTCGGGAAACACGGGGTCCAGCCGGCCGCCGGAAGCAGCCTGGGTTTCCTGTGCGGAAACACGGAACAGGCCGGAAATCAGGAAAACACCGATAAAAACCGGCAAAGAGAGAGACAGGAGCCTGGGGGTTTGGATATTTTTTTCCATAATAAACGGCAACTCCTTGAGCCAATAGTAAAAATACATTATTTTTACTGGTAGCATGGCGGTTTCCATAAAGATAACAGTAACTTTCGAAATCGGCAATGCGCGGGATTATAAGCGGATTAAATTATGGCGATTGAACGAAAACCATTGTATGTCATTGAGGCAGTAATATTTCCTCTTGTTGTAGGCATCGTCAACCTTTTCTTTCCGGACAAGCCTGGTTTTGCCGGCATGCAATTTCTTCCCTACCTGGTGCCGCCGCTTTTCATGGCTGCATACGCCGGCTTAGGTTTCGGATTTTTAAGTTTCGGTGTCGGGGCAGTCCTGCTTTTCGGCCCCTTTCCGTTTGCCGCTTTCCTGCTCTACGGAACAGCCCCCGGCCCGGCGTACTGGCGCACGCTGCTGCCGGCCGCCTCCATTCCCTTCGCCGTTGCCATTGTCCTTCTCTACAGTTTCGGACTCATCCAGAAATATTTCGCGCACTCCCTTTCCGCTTTGAAGGAGAGGTTCCGGAACACCATCAAATCCCAGCACATGGTACAGAAAAAGGCGAAAATACTGGAAAGGGTCAATGTCGAACTTGATGAGCGTCTCTCCAGGCAGCAGGAATCCATAACCGCCCTTTACAATCAGCTTAAAGGGATAGACACACTGAGCGTGGCCAACACCCTTACTTCCCTTCTGGAAACAGTCCAGATTTTCACCAAGGCTACCAAGGCCTCAATTTGGCAGTACTGGCAGCCGAACAACAGCATGAAGCTCGCTGCACAGTCGGGATGGCTCGCGGAGGATCGTCTTAAAACGGAAATTCCCCTGGAAGGAACCCTGGAAGGATGGACATACCGGAACAACCAGCTGTTTTCCGTGCGGATGCTGCTTCAATATGAAAATCTCCAAAAAATGGACAAGGGGAGAAACATTATCATCCTGCCCATCAATATCAAGAAAAAATCCTGGGGCATTCTAAGCATCGAGGAGCTTCCCTTTGAAAAATACAACCTCTACACGGAACGGGTACTTTACATTATCATAAGTCTGCTTGAACCCGCTCTGGACCGCTCCATAGAACACGAGACTTTTATCGAAAAAGAGGAAAAGGATTCCGAATCGGGGCTGCCTCTTTTTTCGTCCTTTTTCAGGTTTTTTGAAAAAGAGATGGAGCGCATGGAACTGCAGAAAGGGACCCTGTGCGTCGTCATTCTGGAGATCGCCAATTACGACGACCTTACCGGAGAATACGGGGAGCGGGAGACGGCTGCGATCCATCAGCAGCTCATTCCCGCTATTGAAGGTCTAACCGGCAATTTCGCTGAAATTTTTCACTATAAGACCAGAAACCAGCTGGGCATTATCATCCCCAATCTCGATTATGACGGCGCATCCCTCTTCTGCCTCGAAATACTGGAAAAGATAAACTCCGGCGACTGGAGAATTGCCGGGAACCCGGTGAACCTGGAAGTGCTGGTGGGCTATTCCGCATACAGCGGTACCCAGACCCTGGATGAGATGCTGACAAGCGCGGAACTTCTACTGGAGATACAGAAACTGTGAAGGACTCCTACGATTATTTCAGAAAGAACAGTTCCATACAGATTCCCCGCACCCCGGCTTCGGCCCTCCACGGTCTCGAGGATGGCGTTCTTCCCCCGGAAACCTACATCTACCGCGCAACCTCCGTCAAACCGCTCTTCGAAGAACCCATCGAGCTCAGCGAAATTGACAGGATTCTCGGCCATCCGCGGATAGACATAGAAACAATCCTCCTGATAACGAAGATTCTTGCACAGCTTATAAGGAACCCGGACAAGGAAACAGCCCTTTTTGCGGCGGAAAGCATTAACGCTATTGAAAAGCGCTACACGGAACGCCTGGAGAAAATCAAAAAAAAATTCCGAAGGAACAAGGACCCGCTGGATTGCAGAAAACTGGCCCGGCTTTATTTCAACCTGGCCCGCATAAACAGCAGGGAAGAATCCATAAAAAGGTTCTACCTTCGGGAGTCACACGCATGGCTCAAGAAACTGAACAAACTGCGCCTTTTATCCAAAAAGGAATTCATCCTGCAGCTGAGGGTATTCATGGAACTGGGGCTGTATATGCAGGCGGAAAGAACCTTCGGCAGGCTAAATAAACGCAGCCTGGATCCGGACATTCTCTACCTTCGCGCCGCCAATGATTTTTACAGAAAAGACTTCAGCTCCGTCCGCGCCCTCTGCAGCGGGATGAAAAGCGCGAAACATGAAGGTCTGCGCAGTTTCTGGATGAACACATGAACGATCCCATCCGTGTCTGCCTCATTCTCGAAGGTTCCTACCCTTTCATTACGGGCGGTGTTTCCGCCTGGGTTCAGGATCTTATCCTGGGTCTGCCCGGCATCGAATTCAGCCTGTTCACTATCTCGCCGAAGGAAGATCAGGAACTGCGCTACAAGCTCCCTCCCAATGTTATGGAACACAGGGACATAGTACTAAAGGATTCCGGAAAACGCGGCCGGCCTGAAAAAATCAGACGCAGGGCGAAAACGCTGTTCGTGAAAAATCTGCTCCAGTTTCACAGGAACATTACGGAGGCGAAATTCAGCCGCCAGGATATTTTTTCACAGCTCGAGGATAACGGGGAACTTTACCTGGAGGCTGCGAATTCGCGCGCCGGCTGGGATCTGCTCCGCAGAACGAACGCGGAAAAAAACCCGATCTATCCTTTCGCCGATTATTTCTGGGCCTGGAGTTCGGCGCATTACATGATCTTCAAAGTCATTTCCGCGGCTGCGCCTAAGGCCGACATTTATCACGCCATATCCACAGGCTTCGCCGGGCTTGCCGGCCTGAAGGCTAGTTTCAGATTCGGCCGGCCGCTGCTTCTTACGGAACACGGCCTGTATCACAAAGAGCGGGAGATGGAGATACGGAAATCGGACTATGTCCGCGGTTACCAGCGGGATATGTGGATAAATCTATACAATACCTTAAGCAGGCTTACCTACTCTAGAGCCGACAGGATAACGGCTCTGTTCGAGGAAAACAGGCAGAAGCAGATTGAGCTCGGGGCATTGCCTGATAAATGTCTTGTCATACCCAACGGCATCGACATCAAAAAGTTTACAGTGGAACGGCGGAAGAAACCGGGCTTCCATATCGGGCTGGTCGGCCGAGTGGTGCCGATCAAGGACATTAAGACCTTCATACTTGCCGCCAAGATTGTGCACGACGCGGTTCCGGAAGCGCGGTTTTACTGTATCGGCCCTACGGATGAAGACCCCGCCTACTACAATGACTGCAGGAT
>SPDA01000058.1 GCA_004525155.1 Spirochaetales bacterium | reverse complement strand
AATACTGAATTGACCATTCTTTTCAATCTGCAGATTTGCATTGACTATGGTATTCTCTTTCTCATTATCTATCACACCGGTTTTCTGGAGAATCCTTTTGTTTTCTTTTTCGTTTTCCATATCATGCTCACATCGTTCATCTTTACCAAAAGACTTGTACTGTTTTACATGTTCATTCTCGTTGTTCTCTTTTCCGTTGTTACTGTTATCCGGTACTACGATATTTTAAACGTCCTGTTTACCGTATTTTCACTGAGAACGATCCCGGAAAAAGAGATTATAATCGTGCGTAATGCGATTGCGCTCGATGCGACGCTGATAATTACAGCCTACCTTGTTACCGACATAAAGCACCGGATAATCAGGCGGGGCAAGCTTATCGAGCTGGAACTGAATAAATATAAAACCCTCGAGAGGGCCAAGTCCAACTTCATACTTCAAGTGACCCACGAGCTGCGCGGCCCCCTGGCCGCACTAAAAGGCTACCACGAGATGATGCTTAAAGGCATAGCCGGTGAAATACAGGAAAAAACAAAAACTATAATCGGCAAAGCCGACCGCCGGACCAGGAATCTTATTACTATAATTGACGAAATGATAGACTACGCCTATATGAAATCCGAAGAAGATATAGAATTTCAAAAAACGCCTGTCAATATTCGGGAAATACTGGAAGCCAATGTCGATATGTTCGAAGGCGCGGCTAAGCAGAAAAATATAAAACTACTGTTAGTTTGTCCGAAATTTGTGTTTATTGCCGCCAATTCGGATCTCCTGAACATCATTATGAGCAATCTAGTAACAAATGCCATAAAATATTCAGACGGCGGAACGACAGTAACGATAGCGGTTGATTATGAAGGCAGCGAAGTGCACATCCAGGTAAAAGACGAAGGCATGGGCATTGAATCATCAGAACTGCCGAACATATTCGAGGAATTTTACAGAACCAGGCGGGCGCGGGAGGTTGACAGGGATGGAACCGGTCTGGGGCTTTCCATTGTTAAAAAAGCGGTGGATTCCCTCGGCGGCCGTGTAACGGTGTATTCCGAATTAAATAAAGGAACAAGTTTTCATATGTACTTCAAAAAAGACATAAATATAACTTCCACGGAGGTCGGTAATGAGCAAAAAAACGGTACTTATCATAGACGATGATCAGGACATCATCGAAACAACTGGAGCGCTTCTTGAGTTTGAGGGTTTTTCAATCCATTCCGCGGAAACAGTTGAAGAAGGTATTCAGAAGATCGGGATCATTAAACCGGATATAATTTTACTCGATATCATGTTTCCCGAAAAGAAAACCAGGGGTTTCGAAGCTGCGGAAGAAATAAAAAAGCTCTACCCGGACATACCCATTATTGCCTTCAGCGCCATCAACAGGGAGTATGCCTTCGATTTCTCCAAGGAAGACATCAAAGCGGAAGACTTTGTCAACAAACCGGTGGAGACGGACAAGCTTGTTGAAATGATAAACAAGTATACGCAAAAATAGCGGGCTGACCAATTACTCCAGCGCTGAGTCAATCGCCTTCTTTTTCTATCATGAAATCGACACCCAGCGATTTCGGCGGGCGGGACCGGCGCACGAGTCCGGCCACGGCGAGAACCGTGGCTACGTACGGGAATATGACGAACACTTCCGCCGGAACGCGGAAGAGTTTCATAACCTGGAAGCGCACCTGCAGGGCATCCGCCAGGCCGAAGAAGAGGGAAGCGAGCCAGGCGCCTACGGTGTTCCACCCCCCGGAAATGTTTGCTGCAAGGGCTATAAATCCGCGGCCGTTGGTCATGCCCTCGGTAAAGGAAACGTTGTTTTCAATGGAAAGGTAAGCTCCCGCAAGCCCGGAAGTAATACCGGAAATGACAACGGCAATATAGCGGATTTTCTTGACCGATACACCGATAGTTTCCAGGGCAAGGGGATGTTCGCCGGCTGCCCGGATGTGCAGCCCCAGGCGGGTTTTTTTCGTGATGAAGGCCAGGAAAAAGACCAGGAAAATACTGATATAAACAATGGGAGTCTGGGAAAACAGTACTCTTCCGATAATGGGAATGTCCGACAGAATGGGTATGTGCAGCCTGTAGGCTGCCAGGGAAAGGGGGATGGGATCCGTGGTACCGGGATGACCGAAAAACAGAATCATCAGATAACGGACTATGCCAAAAGCGAGAATATTCAGCACTGCGCCGGAAACCACGTGGTCCAGATGAAAGCTTATGGTCGCGACTGCGTGGATGAGAGAAAACAGGGCGCCAGAAACTATTCCGGCAATGAGTCCCAGCCAGGGATTGCCGGTAAAAATTGAAACCACCGCGGCAAAAAATGCGCCGATTATCATTATGCCTTCCATGGCGATATTGACAATTCCCGACCGCTCGCACATGACCGCGCCGATGGCAGCCAGCACTATCGGAGTGGAAAGCCGAATCATTGCAAAAACAAGATCCACGTTAATTATGGAAAAAAATCCGTTCATACAAGCGCCTTTTTCCTTCGGAGCCGGTTACCCAGGTAGGAGTAGATATATCTGGCCACAACAAGGAAGAGAATGATTCCCTTGATAATCTCAACGATTGCGTTCGGCGTCTGTTCGGTCCTGGCCATGTATTGGCCGCCGGCGTCCAGAGCGCCCCAGAGCAGGGAAGTAAAAATAACACCGATAGGATGATTGGAAGCGAGCAGTGCCACGGAAATTCCGTTCCAGCCGTACCCGGCGTTCAGGTTTTCAAAAAATTTGTGATCCAGGCCTACAATCTGCGTTACGCCAGCCAGGCCAGCCAGCATTCCGGCCATGAGCAGGGACCTGTACACATTGGCGGATACGGAAATCCCCTGGGTCCTGGAAGCAAGTGGATTATGCCCAACGGCACGGATTTCAAACCCGTACTTTGTGTACCGCAAAAAGTAGTAGACAAGAAAGGCTACGGCTATGGCGATGATAATGCCCATGTGCACCCGGTAATTCGCGTTCGGCAGGAACTGCTGAAACCTCGGGAGCTCGCTTGATTCAAGTATCGGCCAGGTTACATAGGCGTGTTTCGAGGTATTCGGATCCCCCCCCATACCGCGGATGAAAATGGAAGACAGATAGCGGGCAATGTGAGCGAACATCATGGTAGTGATGACTTCGTGGGCGCCGGTTTTGACTTTCAGCAGGGCCGGAATAAAGTTGTAAGCCCCTGCCACGGCGGCGGAGACAATAAAGATTATGGGGATGGCCAGAATACCGGGAAGCTTGAGGTAAATGCCCAGGAAAGTCGCGGCCATGGCGCCCACGTAATACTGACCTTCAGCGCCTATGTTGAACAGTCCGGCCTTGAAAGCCAGCGCTATGGAAAGCCCCGTGAACATGAGGGGAACCGAATTCAGCACGGACACATGCCAGTTTTTAACGAATCCGCCGTAAAACAGGGCTTTATACGCCGCCCAGGGGTCGTACCCGGTAGCCAGCATCAATATGCCGCCTATGATGACGGCGATGACAATGCCTGCCAGGGGAATCAGCAGGGTCGAGATCTGCTTCCTCAATTCTCCGCGGTAATCATTGTCCGCCTTTACAGACAGCCTTTTATGCACAAAAAACAGTATCAAAGCGAGCCCGACAAATACCAGGCCGATAAAATAAGACGCAAACCATAATACGGCGCCGGCAATTCCGCTTACGGCTATAATTACAACCACCAGGATTTTCAGGGAGGTTCTGCTCATACGGCTGCCTGCTCTTTCGCGCCGGTCATGTAAAGGCCTACCTGCCGCTCATTCGTATCTTTGGCGTCAAATTCCTTCACGATGGCCCCCTCATATAGAACCATAATCCGGTCGGACAGGGAAAAAATCTCTTCCAGTTCGAGAGAAATAAGCAGAATAGCCACATCGGCATCCCTCATCTTGATTATCTGCGAATGGATGTATTCTATGGCGCCCACATCGAGACCCCTCGTCGGCTGGGAAATAAGGAGAAACCGGGGCTTCCTGGAAAACTCCCTCGCAAGAATCACTTTCTGCTGATTTCCTCCTGACAGGGTCGAGGCGGTCTGGGTAACCGACGGGGTGCGTATATCGAAGTCCTGGACCAGTTTGGCGGCGAACTCTTCGATATATTTCAGGTTCAGGTTGATTCCCTTCGAAAAAGGCGGCTTTAAATGCTTCCCGAGGGTAACATTCTCCGTAATCATCATGGGAAGAATAAGCCCGTACCGCTGCCTGTCCGCGGGAACGTAGGAAATAAAAGCCTCGATGCGTTCCCTCGTGGTCCAATGGGCAACATCTTTGTCATCGAAAAGGATTGAGCCGGAACTCACCGGCCTGAGACCGATTATCGCTTCCGCGAGCTCCCTCTGGCCGTTTCCGTCGACGCCGGCGATGCCCACGATCTCACCCGGCCGTACGGACAGGGACAGGGATTTCAGGGCCGTCAGCTTGTTGTCTCCCTTTACAGTCAGGTCCGAAATAGTCAGTACCGGGTTCTCTCCCGGTATTTTTTCGTCTTTCGTCACCGTCAGTATGACTTCGCGTCCCACCATAAGATTGGCGAGTTCCTCTTTTGTGGTTTCCGATGTTTTTCTCTCGCCCGCGAGTTTTCCCTTGCGCAGGATATAAACCCTGTCGGAAATCGCGGTGACCTCTTCCAGCTTATGAGTGATAATAATGATGGAAACATCCCGCTCCCGCAGTTTTCGGATAACGGAAAAAAATTCTTCAACTTCATGAGGGGTCAGCACGGCGGTCGGTTCATCGAGAATGAGAATCTTCGCCTGCCTGTACAGGGCCTTCAGTATCTCCACCCGCTGCTGCAGCCCCACGGAGACGTTTTCTATGATATCGTCAGGATTTATGGCAAGGTGATACATTTCCGACAGATTCCTCACCTTTTCCCGTGCCTCCCTGTAATTGATGACTCCCGCCTTTACCGGCTCGTTGCCTAGGATGATATTTTCCGTCACCGACAGATTCTCGACCAGCATAAAATGCTGATGCACCATACCGAGGCCCGCGGTTATGGCGTCCTTGGGTGATGAAAACTCGACTTTACGGCCCTCGATGAATATTTCACCCTCTGTGGGCCTATACAAGCCGTAAAGAATGTTCATCAGGGTGGATTTTCCGGCGCCGTTCTCGCCCAGAAACGACAGAATTTCACCTTTTTCGAGTCTTATCGAGATGTTGTCGTTAGCCAGAACTTTGGGGAATTGTTTGGAAATGGCTTTCATTTCCAGGAATGGAGCAGTAGTCGCTAAATCAGGCATGCTTTATCCTTAATAGTACGATAAGTGATATACTCCTGTATTGTCAATTCTTTTTTTCTTAAAAACGCAAGCCTGTTTCCGGTTGAATCAGTCTTTACATACGTATAGACTCTCTCTGTGGAAAAAGTGATAAATCCTTCGCACCTTGAGGGCAGTGTACGCATACCGGCGTCCAAGTCCCATACCATTCGGGCCCTTCTCATTGCTGCGCTCGCGGAAGGGGAAAGCATCGTGCGCCATCCCCTTGCATCGGAGGATACCGCATCCTGCCTGCGGACAATTCTCGCCCTGGGAGCCGGAGTTCGGCAAGAGGATAAAACTCTCGTCATCACCGGGACCGAAGGCAGCCCCGGCACCCCGGAAAACGTCATCGACACGGGTAATTCCGGCACCACCCTTTACCTCGCCGCGGGTGCGGCCGCCCTGCAGGGCAGCTGGACCGTGTTTACCGGTGATGAACAGATACGGAGGAGGCCCATCGAAGGGCTTCTCGGCGGCTTGAGGGACCTTGGCGCGGAGGCTTTCTCTACCCGGGGAAACGGCTGCGCGCCTGTTATTATCAAAGGCCCGCTTCGAGGCGGGGAAACAAGCATGGAATGCCCCACCAGCCAGTACCTGACAAGCCTTCTACTGGCCGCTCCTCTGGCGGCGGGGGATTCTACAATACATGTGCCCCTGCTCTATGAAAAACCCTACATAGACATGACCCTGGGCTGGCTTTCGGAGCAGGGAATTCTGCTTACCTATTCCGATTATTCGTTATTCCGCATCAAAGGCGGCCAGCGGTACAGACCTTTTGATAAATCGATACCGGCGGATTTCTCTTCCGCGGCCTTTTTTCTGTGCGCCGCCGCCATTACCGGCAGCGAACTCACCCTGCTCGGCCTCGACATGAAGGACACACAGGGAGACAAGGCCCTGGTGGGCATGCTCGAATCCATGGGCGTCAGGTATTCCTTCGGCGGGGACTCGATAACCGTCCTCGGCGCCGGCAAAGACGGGCCGGCCTTTACCGGAGCTGACCTGGATCTTAACGACACTCCCGACGCCCTCCCGGCACTGGCTGCCGCGGCCTGTTTCGCGGAAGGAACCACAAGGCTTTTCAACGTGCCGCAGGCCCGGCTCAAGGAAACCGACAGGATTACGGTAATGCAGCAGGAGCTTTCGAAAATGGGTGCGGACATCGAAGAGATGCCCGACGGACTCATAATAAAAGGCCGCGGAGGGAAAGGGCTTACCGGGGCAAGGGTCTGCGGCCGCGGGGACCACCGGGTAATTATGGCGTTGAGCGTGGCGGCCCTGGGAGCGGAAGGGAAAACAGTTATTGATGATGCCTCCGCCGCGGGGATAACTTTTCCCGATTTCTATGATCTGCTCGGCTCGGTTATGGTCAAGGCATGATGAAGGCGGAACGGATACAGGTGACGGCGGCGGTTATTGCGGAAGGAGGCAGGGTACTCCTGGCCCAGCGCAGCGCGGGAGATCCCCTGGAGGGGAAATGGGAATTTCCAGGAGGAAAAATCGAGGAGGGAGAGAGCCCGGAGGAATGTCTCAAACGCGAGCTGAAGGAAGAGCTCGGCATCGGCACGCGGATCGGAAAGTTCATCGCCTCGTGCAGATGGGACTACCCGCATATTTCCATCGAACTTCTGGCGTATGAAGCGGAGATTCTTTCCGGCAGCCCCGCTCCCCTGGACCACTCGGCCTGTGCCTGGGTTAATACGGAGGAACTGGCGGCCTGGGAGCTCGCGCCGGCGGATGTGCCCATTGCCGAAAAAGTGCGCCTACTCTTTTCCTGATGCATGTACCCATGCGGCCGAGGCCCGGTCTAGTTTACCACCAGATTCCCCTTGTTCCCGGCAATTGATATCTCCGCAATGACTGAATAATTAAAATCAAGAAAATCGTCCTGAATGCCGTCCGAAAATACGAATCCGTTTTCGCCCATCTTCGATTCAATCTCGAATTTTGTGCCGCTGTCGATGTTTCCGAAAATCAGTCCCGCATCCGTGCTTACGCTCGGGAAGGGCTCCCGGACCGCGAAAGTCAGCATGTCTTTACCCCAGTCCATTCTGCTTTCTTCTTTCAGCGTAACAGGGTTTTCCGAAAGTTTTTCGGCAATACCGGCTGCGCCATGCATAATGCTTTTCATCCAGCCCGACTGCCCCAGGGGCGTGGAAACGATAACTCCGCTGGAGGAGTGGTTTTCCGATTTATCGCCTACCCTTATGGTGTACCTCGCGGAAGAATGATTTTTAATGCCGATAAAAAAATCATTTACGGCGTATAATACCTGGTTGTCCGAAAGCTGCACTTTCGCCTTTGTAATTTTCTTAACCGAAGACTCATTATTGAAGGTTTCCTCGATAATGTTCTGCGCATCCTTCACGGCAAACCGGGATAAAACACCATCCCACCTTTCACTATCCGGATTGAAACCGATTACTTTTTGTGAATCCAGGTATTTCAGAGTATTGGCCACCAGGCCGTCCTGCCCGACAGTCAGCACCAGGTCGTTTTTACCAAAAATAAAATTCGGCAGAAATTTCCATTCCACCTGCTGGACTTTCCCCATTCTTCCCGCGGCAACTGCCAGTCTTTCCAAAGCCTTGTAGTAGGTATCATGTTCGCGTTCATAATCAGAAAAGTCGGCGTTAAGATGCTCTATATAAAACTTTGCCTGCTGTCTGGTATTAAACCTGGCAACAAGCGAATCCAGGCGCGTGGGCCGGTGGATTAATATTATTTTTTCCATCGGTCATTTTTTCTTGATTAAAGTCTGCAGTAAATCCGGGGAAATATTGAGTTCGCCTATCTTGTCGGCATTGGCCGCAAGACCTGTAAAGGCGTTCGCGATTAATTGATCGGTGTTCATCCCCATGGACGACAGGGATTTGATGATTTCAGGATTGACTTTCGCAAAAGGTTCAAGCACCGCGTTTATGGCATAGGCTTTTATTTCCGCCTCGGTTTTCCTGTTTTTGACAGATAACTCAATGAGCTTTGTATTTTCCTCTTCCTGTTTAATCCTGAAAACCAGTTCCTCCTTACGAATCAGCCGTTCTTTCTCCTTGACTGAACGCCGGCCTTCCATCTGCGTTTCCATTATCTGACGTTTTTTCTGCTCAACGGCGACCTCGGTATTCAATTCATTTTCCTTTATTTTTCTTTCCTGCTCGACCGCGGCATTTCTTCTTTTATAGACCGCATCATCCGCTTCACGCAGAATATTTTCCCTGGTTTCCGCCTCAAGGGCCCGTGCCGTTTCCTTGTTCGGCAAAACCGACAGTATATTAATATTTGTAACCTTGATTCCCAGCTCATTCAGGTATTCATTGTTCTGTACTGCGGATTTCAATGCCGTGGTAATTTTCTCGACAGACTTTATCGCGTCCCGCAGGTTTAAAAGCGATACTTCACTTTTCGCGAGCGTTTTCACCATGTTGATTATACGCTGCTCCAGCTTAACGGGATCTTCGGATAAATAAAGCAGGCTTTT
>SPDA01000524.1 GCA_004525155.1 Spirochaetales bacterium | reverse complement strand
TTTCCTACAACATCGTACTGAAAATGGTTTTCATTGTGGGGCTCATTCTGATCTTCCTCATCCCGCTGCTGATGATACGGTCCATGGTGAACGAAAGGCGGAACAGAAACTTTCAGGCAGAGGAGGAAATAACGGCCCTTTGGGGCGGCAGCCAGGTACTCGCCGGACCCTATATCGCCGTGCCTTACCGCTTTACCTTCAAGGAGGACAGGGAAACAAAGGAAGGCCTCTCCTACATCATCCTGCTGCCGGAGAAATTATCCGTAACAGGGGACATGACCACGGAGCTCCGCAGCCGCGGCATTTACAGTGTCCCGGTTTATGAAACCGGTCTTGCCTTAAGCGGTCATTTTACCAGGCCTGACCTGCGGCAGCTGCGTGTGCCGGAGAAGGACATCTTCTGGGACCAGGCCCTGTTCGTCCTGGAACTTCCCGACATGCGGGCCCTGCAGGCTGAGGCAAACCTGGTCTGGTCCGGGGAACCGCTCAAGCTGCGGAACGATGTGAGCAGGGCAAGGATTTTTTTAAGCGGCATTCAGACGGAGCTGCCGGCCGGGTGGAACCTCCGCGAAAAAACCGCCTGGTCCGTTAACCTCAAGCTCCGCGGCGCCAAATCTCTCTCCTTTCTTCCGCTAGGTGCGACAACGGAAATAAGTCTTACTTCCACCTGGGCCTCCCCTTCCTTCAGCGGTTCCTTCCTGCCCAGGGACAGGGAAGTGGGTGAAAAAGGCTTTTCCGCATCCTGGTACGTAGTGTCCCTGGCCCGCAACTACCCCGACATGTGGAAGGCGGGGGACGTTGACACCGGCACCATCCTGGCGAGCGAATTCGGCGTGGAACTCTTCAAACCCGTGGACCTGTATACGAAAGTCGAAAGGTCCGTAAAATACGGCATCCTGTTTGTTTTCCTGCCTTTTCTGACATTCTTCCTTTTCGAAATTTTCAGTAAAAACCGGATCCATATTTTCCAGTACCTGATGATAGGCGCGGCGAACATAGTATTTTACCTTCTGCTGCTTTCCCTTTCGGAGCAGATCGGGTTCAACCCGGCCTACATTATCGGCGCGGCCGCCACCACAGGACTTATTGTATTCTACTCTTCCGCGGTACTGGCGACGAAAAGGCAGGGGTACGTCATGGCGCCTGTTCTCATCGGGCTGTATGTGTTCCTGTATGCGGCGCTTCAGTCGGAAGACTACGCCCTTCTAATCGGTTCCATCGGGCTCTTCGCGCTCGTGGCGGCGGTGATGGTCATAACGAGAAAGGTGCAGTGGTATAATCTGAACAGGCAGGGCATGCAGGCCAGCGGCGGCGAACCTCCGGTTCAGCCTCCGGCAGCCCGGGATTGACCTTGCCGCGAATTAAAAAAATGGAAGCGGAGTATCGGTTTTCCCGATTGATTACGCGGACCAATTAGGATAGTATACGCCACTATTATGAAATACAGAAATTTCGGTTCCACCGGCTTTAATGTCTCAGCCCTCGGCCTGGGCTGTATGCGGCTTCCAACCCAAAGATTCAGGATTCAGAAAATAAATGTTCCAAAGGCCGTGGAACTCATCCGAGCCTCCGTCGATAAAGGCATAAACTACATGGACACCGGCCTGCCCTACCATCTTGGGGAAAGCGAACGGGTGCTGGGACAGGCCCTTGCGGGCGGATACAGGGAGAAGGTGCACCTGGTCACAAAACTGCCGATGTTCCTCGTGAACAGGGAATCTGACTTCGACAAGTACCTCGACCGGCAGCTTTCAAAATTGAAGACCGATTATCTCGATACATATCTTTTTCACGCCTTAAACCGGGGCGGCTTTGAAAAACTAAAAAAGTTCAACATGATTGAAAAGATGCTTGCGGCACAGAAGGCGGGCAGGATTAAATACATAGGATTCTCCTTCCATGACACTCTGCCCGTGTTCAGGGAAATAGTGGACTACTTCAGCTGGGACGTGGTGCAGATTCAGTACAACTACATGGACACCGGCGCCCAGGCCACGACCGAAGGCCTGGAATACGCAGCCGGCAAAGGCATGGCGGTGGTTATCATGGAGCCCTTGAAAGGCGGCATGCTGGCGAATCCGCCGGCAGAGGCCCTTTCGGTACTGGAAAAATCTGATATCAAACGGTCGCCGGTGGACTGGGCCCTGCAATACTTATGGAACCGGCCGGAGGTTTCAGTCGTTATAAGCGGCATGGGGAATATGCGGATGCTTACGGAGAACTGCGAAAGCGCGGATCGTTCCGGCGTCGGCATACTTACCGGGGACGAGCTTGGAACCATAAACGAGCTCATCGAGATTTACCGGAAAAACATCATCGTTCCCTGCACCGCCTGCCAGTACTGCATGCCCTGCTCCTATGGGGTCAATATTCCGCAAAACTTCGCATACCTCAATAACATGGCCTCACGGAATGCCTTTTTTCATAATGTGCCTATCAGGTGGAACTTCCGGAAGCTCGTGCGCAGCACCAAAAAACTCAACGCGGAAAAAACAAACGGCAACGCTGTTTTATGCACCGAATGCGGGGTGTGCGTGAAGAAATGCCCGCAGTTTATCAATATTCCGGAAGAGCTGAAAAAAGTGAATGCGGCGGCGGGAAGGGAAAAAAAAGAGGTACAGCAATCATAAGGATTGACGTACCTTTATATACCTTCGAACCGGCCCGGCCGGCGGCTCTTCAGACAGGAAGATC
>SPDA01000202.1 GCA_004525155.1 Spirochaetales bacterium | reverse complement strand
GCTTTCCGCATGGGAAACTGAGGCAATAACGAGCAGCCAACATACGGACAGAAAATTTCGTTTCATGAGAACATAAGTATAGCACATCGATATATATAATCAGGATTGACAAATTGTCGGAAAAAGCTAAAATGAGAATATATTTTTATCAGGGAGGTAGTGCCAGAGTATGAATGATTCAGACGGCGGCAGTAGAAGCCGATTACGTAGTTTAATTCAACGCAAGCCCCTTTCCCTGAAGTTTTCCCGCCTCTAGGATTCACCATAGCCGCAGGCGCCAGGCAGGACTCGCTCAAGGAAAAGCTTGGCAGTGTGGGTTGGTTCGGATCAGCCCTTTCATTCTTCCACGTGACATGAAAGGAGTACAATTATGGTAACATTTCTTAAACAAAACGGAAAAGGTCTCATTAAAACCGCCTTTCTCGAACCCGACTGCTGGGTCCATGTATACAATCCCACGCGGCTCGAAATCGATACGCTGGAGAACGAACACAATGTTTCCATGGATGTGATCCACGATATCCTGGACCCCGATGAACGATCGAGGTGGGAAAAAGAGGACGGCATGCAGACCATCATAATCAGGATTCCGTGCTTCGACAGTATGCGGGAAGTGCCCTGGTACACCATTCCTTTAGGGATAATTCTATTAAAAGACCTCATCATTACCATGAGCCTGCAGGAGTCCGAGATAATCAATGACCTGATCGGCAACAGGGTAAAGAACCTCGATCTTCTCAACAAGAAAGCTTTTCTACTCCTGCTGCTCAACAGGAGTACTGCTTATTTCCTTAAATATCTGAAAGATATTAACCGGCAGACGAGCCAGGTGGAAAGAGAACTGCAGCAGTCGGTACAGAACAGGGAACTCGTGCGGCTTTTGACCATGGAAAAATCCCTGGTGTACTTTACCACTTCCCTCAAATCCAACGAACTGCTGGTGGAGAAGCTGCACAGGACCATCCTTTTGAGCCTTTCGGAGGAAGAAGAGGACCTCATGGACGATGTGCTGACGGAACACAGGCAGGCGATAGAAATGGCGAACATTTACAGCAACATACTATCCGGGCTCATGGACGCTTTTGCCTCGGTCATATCGAATAACCTGAACGTCGTCATGAAGCGCCTGACAACCATATCCATCGTACTGATGATTCCAACCCTCGTGGCGAGCCTCTACGGCATGAACATAGGCCTGCCCTTCCAGCACAGCAGTTCCGCTTTCATCCTGGTGCTGGCGATCGCTGTAGTTCTTTCAACCTGCGCGGGATTTTTATTCAACCGGCTCAACAAGATGCGGCCCATGATCGGGCGCAGGCGGCGGAAAAAATAATGTTAGGCCGCGGCAACCCTGTTGCGGCCTTCATTTTTTGCCCGGTAAAGAGCCTCGTCCGTTCTCTTTATGAGGCTCTCCCGGGTGTCCCCGGGAATGTACTGTGTTACACCGAAACTGCCGGTAAAACGAGGCAGCCCCGGTTCCTCGTACCCTTCCGACGCTTTCCTGAGCCGTTCAGCGAGCCTTTCGGCGTGCCCCACATCGGTGTGAGGCAGGACCACCATGAATTCCTCCCCGCCGTAGCGGGCGAACAAATCCGTGTCTCTTATAATTGACTGAACAACACTCACAACCGCCTTCAGCACCTTGTCCCCGACATCGTGACCGTAGCTGTCGTTGACACGTTTGAAATGGTCAAGATCGAACATGATGAGGGAAAGATCCGTTCCGTAGCGTTTCGCGCGATTAATATCCGCCTCGAGTTCCTCGCTCAGTTTTACCCTGTTGAAAATTCCGGTAAGGTGGTCGGTTACGGATAAAACCTTCAGCTGCTGTTCCCAGTTTTTTCTTTCCGTTATATCGGTAAAGGTGGTGACCACGGCAGCGGGTTCCGGTGCGGACGGGTCGAATATGGGTTCCGCATTGATGGAGATCCACGTAAGATCGCCTTCGCCGCCGCCGGAGACGTCCGTTTCGGATTTATGAATGCCCATGATTACCCCGGTCCGGGGTTCTCCCGTCGCGAGGGTTTCCATCGCCGGATGCTCTCCGGCAGAAAAAGGGCTTCCGTCTTCATGAATGATCGTCCAGCGCGGATCCGCGGAGGATATCCCCGAAAGCTGATCCATGAAAGGGCCCAGGATCAGTTTCGCGCTCTCATTCGCGGTTATGACTGCGCCGCTCCTGTCCTGAAGCACGATGCCTTCGGACATGGCAGTAACAACGGAACGGTAGCGCGCCTCGCTTTCCTTGAGGCTGGCGGACAGGCTGGCAAACTCCTCGATAAGCTTATGAAGGAGGGCGGTGTTAATGCTGTTGTCGGTTTCACGCGCTGCGTATTCGAGAAGGGTTTTTTTAACCTCAGCCTCCGGCACATTCCCCTTTGCGATCAGATTGAAGAGGGCGGTCCTGACATCGGTCATCAGCAGACACCGTCAATGCCGACATTGTCCAAAGTCATAAGCCTTTCCACAAGCAGTCCGATATCCTCCTTTTTTCTTATAATACTCCCGTGCTGGGGCGCTATCCTTTCCACTTTCAGGGGAAGAATTTGCTCCATGGCATATTTCAGGGCCTTTCGGGATGTCATGATGCGGCGGTGAAAATTTTTTATTCCCTTGACCGGGCAATAATCCTTGCCGCCCGGGCAGGGCTCCTCCTCTTCACAATCGGCGCAGCCCGAGGTCAATTCCACAAAAAGTTCCCACTTGATATCGTAGCTTCCGAAAAGGTCGCTGCTGAACAGGGTGCCCGTGCGCTCATCAAAGGTCATGAAACTTCCGGCGGAATGAGCGTAGGGTGTCAGTATGAACCGCAGTTTTCTTCCGGCCTTCATGGTCAGTTCGCGGCCGATCGACTCGACACAGAACATCCTTGACCGGACACTGTAATAGCGGATGAACACGTTGTTCTCCCGCTGGGAAAGCAGGTTGAGATCATCCTTGTCGATGATATCCTCGAAATTAGGAATACTGCTGCATAAATCCGGGTCGTAATGCTGGTAAATGAGATGGCTTATGGCCGAGGGTTTTATGCCTGTCTGCAGCAGCTTCATCATGACCGAACTGAAATCGGTCCTGCTTCCGCCGTCGATCAATACAGCTTCATTACCGTCGATGACAAGATACGGATTGCAGTGAAGGTTTCGCGATACATCATAAAAACCTATCCAGAAGACCCCTTCGGCAATTTCAACAGGACTGTCGTACGGACTTATCATAACGAACAATATGATATATTAATTTCCAGGCAAATAAAAGGATTAATATCATGAAATATCAGGCTTTATGCATAGGTAATTCATCCTTCGATATTCTCATACCCATGGACGGATATCCCTCTGAAAATGAAAAATACACGGTAAACGAAACCATCGAATGCGGAGGCGGGCCTGCTGCAAACGCGGCTTACCTCCTGTCCCTGTGGGGCGCGGAATGCTGGTTTGCGGGAATCGCGGGAGACGACGCCTGCGGCGGGATGATACGCGGGGAATTCACCGGGGTTAGCACGAACCTTTCACTTATGGAATTCCGCAAGGGCTACGCGACGCCGCTTTCCCTTATACTTGCGAATACCGCTGCCGGAACGAGAACGATACTGCACAGAAAAGGGAACACCGCGCCGCTCGGATTTCCGCCGGTTCCGCCGGAAGCGCTCAAACCTTCCCTTATTCTCACGGACGGGCATGAACCTGAGGCCGCCCGCGCGGCCATGGACGCCTTCCCGGATGCCCATACCGTGCTGGATGCGGGAAGCGTGCGAAAGGGTATACTGGAACTCTCGCCCCTCGTGGACTTCCTAATCGCTTCCGAACGCTTTGCGGCGGATTACTGAGGTCCCGCGGAAATTCCTGCTGATACGCCCGAAGCCGCGGCTGCCGGGTGGGTCAGAAAACTGACAAAGGATTTCAAAAACCGCGCGGCGGTTACCCTGGGCGATCGGGGGCTTGCCTTCGGCGCCGGAGGAGACAGGGTCCGCTTCATGAAAGCCTTCCCCGTCAAGGCCGTGGATTCCACCGCCGCAGGGGATGTGTTCCACGGCGCCTTCGGCTGGACCGTACTCAGCGGGCAAACGTGGGAGGAGGGGCTCGCGTTCGCCTCTGCGGCCGCAGCCCTGTCCGTGCAGAAAATAGGCGGCAGACCTTCCATTCCCCGTCTTCCCGAGGTGCTGGCCTTTATCGGGACGTACGGGTATCCGCAGGCTTTATAACCGGCAGGAAGGCCCCGGTACGGCCAGCATATTTGAGCTTGAAGTACAGTCTCAGCGCGGAGAGGGCGGGTCAATTTTTCCATAATTTGTTAAAAGAAAATACTTTCCCAATAACGGAATTAGGTGGTATATTCAAAATTATGCGCGATATGACGGAAGGCCCGGAAGGCAAATTAATTCTCCAGTTTTCAATTCCCATGCTCATTGGTAACCTGTTTCAGCAGCTCTATAACATGGTGGACAGCATCGTGGTGGGACAGGGCGTAGGCAAGGAAGCCCTCGCTGCGGTGGGAGCAAGTTTTCCCATCATGTTTTTCATGATCTCGATAGTGATGGGGATTACCATGGGCGCCTCCATCATGCTTTCCCAGTTTTTCGGAGCGAAAGACATGGTTAAATTGAGGAAGACCATCGATACCACCTATATTTTCATGCTGGTCTCTTCCCTGGCAATATCCGTTGTCGGCATCCTGCTTGCGGGGCCCATCCTGAGGCTCGTTAAAATACCGGAAGATGTCTTTCCCCTGGCAAAACAGTATCTCACCATTATGTTCGGCGGCATGGTTTTTCTTTTCGGGTACAACGGCATAAGCGGCATTCTCCGGGGTCTCGGAGACGCCAAGAACCCGCTGTATTTTCTGATTGTGGCCACCCTTTTAAACGTTGCCCTGGACCTGCTCTTCGTTCTCGTATTCCGCTGGGGCGTGGCGGGCGTCGCCTGGGCAACAGTTATCGCGCAGGGTATCTCCTTTATCTTAAGCCTGATATTCGTGCAGAATTCCAAATTCGATGTTCTTAAGATAAATCTGAAAACCATCCGTTTCGACTGGGAAATATTTAAAACCAGCCTTCGGATAGGGCTTCCTTCCGGCATCCAGCAGGCGCTCGTTTCCCTGGGATTTGTTGCCCTTACCAGAATAGTCAATCCTTTTGGAACCAGTACCATCGCAGGCTACACGGCGGCAACGCGTCTCGATTCCCTGGCCGTCATACCCGCAATGAACATAAGCATGGC
>SPDA01000468.1 GCA_004525155.1 Spirochaetales bacterium | reverse complement strand
TGCCGCCGGCATACCTGTCGATGGAAGACTCCGGGTCGTTTCCCGTTTTTTTGTTGAAATCGGGAAGCGCGTCCGCCAGCAGCTCAAGCTCACGGCCGGTTGCAACATTCTGGGTCCTTATGAGTAACCGCTCGTATTCCTCGATGCCTATCGAACCCCTGGCATATTCGGATTTAAGAGTTTCAATTATCTGTTCCTTTATTTGTTCTAGGTTCTCCCGGTCCGGTTCATCTGTCCGCATGGCATTAATATAGCAGAAAAGAGAAACAGCGTCTCTATCCCCGGCCACGAAGCCGCGTGTAAAAAAGGCTTTTCAGAATATGTTTTCTAGGGTATGGTTTTCGGACTCATGAAAAACATCATAACGTGGAACGTGAACGGCATAAGGGCCGCGGAAAAAAAAGGACTTTTCTCCTGGTTTGCCAAGACTGCCCCGGACATCCTGTGCCTGCAGGAGACAAAGGCGCAGCCTGATCAGTTATCGGAAACCTTTATCGATTTTCCGGGGTATTCATGCTATTGGGAATCGGCGCAGAAAAAAGGTTACAGCAGCGTGGCTGTTTATTCCCGCCATAAACCTTTATCGGTCGGCAATCTGGGCATAAAGGAATATGACGACGAAGGGAGATGCCAGGTCCTAGAATATCAGGATTTTGTACTGTTCAACTGTTACTTCCCCAACAGCCAGGAGGGAGGCGCGCGGCTGGATTACAAGCTCGGATTCTGCGCGGCCGTACTCGATAAGACTTCGAAACTAGCTGCCCGGGGGACCTCCGTTCTCGTCTGCGGCGACTACAACATCGCCCACAAACCCATTGACCTTGCCCATCCCAAACAGAACGAAACCAACCCGGGCTACCTTCCCGAAGAAAGGGCATGGATGGACAGTTTTATCCAGGCGGGGTTTGTGGACGCTTTCAGGTTGTTCGTCAAGGAAGGAGGGCATTACACCTGGTGGACGTACAGGTCCAATGCGAGGGCAAACAACGTCGGGTGGCGTATAGATTACCATTGCGTCAACGAGGCCTTTGCATCCCGTGTAAAATCGGTCTCCATTTTAAGCGATGTCCTGGGTTCGGATCACTGTCCTGTGAGCATTACCCTCGCATAAATCCCCGCCCCTCGCCCAATCTTGACAGGCGGCAGGCTCCCATATAGGATGGTATCAATCACACTATGGAGCATTATTATGTCTGAACTGACGATAAAAAGTATTGAAGAATCTGAAATTGAAACCGTTCTGGCCGAGGACATCAATTTTACGGGAACCTTGAGTTTCGACGATTCGCTCATGATCAAGGGAAAATTCCAGGGCGAAATCTGCGCGAAGGGAGATCTGCATATCGGGACCAACGCGGAAGTCGAAGCTAAATTGGAGGCGAGCCTCGTATCCATAAAGGGATCTGTCAAGGGAAATGTGACCGCCCTCTCGAGAATCGAGCTGTTTTCCTCATCGAGCCTCGAAGGGGACATCAACACACCGAGCATCACCATGGAGAATGGCAGTAAATTCAACGGCAAATGCGCCATGAAATAATCAAGCCGGAGCAGTAGTCATGAAACGTATCATATTAATTCTGTTTTTACTTATATTCTCCGGTTCCTTTATTTTTTCCCAGGAGACGAAGGATGCGCTGGTCCTCTACAGGCAGGGCAGTTTCGAAGAGGCCATTCAGGTGTGCCTGCAGGAAATCGAAGCTATGCCGAAGCGGCTCGATTCCTACGTCGTCATGTGCTGGAGTCTGCTCAAACTCAACCGGTACCAGGAAAGCCTTGAAAAAGCCACCCTCGCCTACGGGATATCACCCACGGACCACCGGGTCCAGGAGATACTGGGGGAAACCTTTTTTTACCTCGGCAAGTATGAACAGGCCCTGCGCTACTTTGAAGAATACACGGTCATAGCGCCTACCGGCGACCGCATCGATACTGTCTATTACCTGATGGGCGAAATCTTCATTCAATTGGGAGAATTCAACCATGCGGATATCGCCCTGACCACGGCCGTTTACCATTCACCCAACATAGCCCGCTGGTGGGCCCGTCTTGGATACGCCAGGGAAATGGCGGAAGATTTCCGCTGGGCCGTGGACGCCTACAATCAGGCCCTGAAGCTCAATCCGGGTTTTATCGACGCCCAGAGGGGAAAAGAGAGGGCGGAAAGCAGACTTGCCGGCGGATGACAGCGGGTTTTTTCACCTTAGGCTGCAAGCTCAATCAATACGAGACAGAAGGCATAGCGGACTCCTTTAAAAACCTCGGGATTACCGTCATTCCGGCCCTGCGCAGTCTTGACGAGCAGGCGGATCTTTACATTATAAATACCTGTACAGTGACCTCGAAAAGCGAACAGAAGGCCAGGCGTGTCATAAGGAAACTGCTCAAGGACCATCCAGGAGCCCGTGTAATCGTTACCGGCTGCTACGCGCAGGTGGATGCGGAATCCCTCAAAAACATCGACTCACGCGTCCGTGTAGTGCCCCAGGACGACAAACCTTCTCTCCTCACTCTCGCATCCAGTCTTCTGGACAGGGAACCTGAGGCAGTTCCCGGAAAATTTGATTATATGCCCAGTTCCTATTCCTTCCATACCAGGGCTTTTCTCAAAATTCAGGACGGCTGCGACAATTTCTGCTCCTACTGCAGGGTCCCCTTTGCCCGGGGAGCCTCGGTGAGCAGCCCTTCGGCCAGGGTGCTTGAAAGAGCAGGGGTACTGGCTGCGAAAGGGTTCGGGGAAATCGTCATAACCGGGGTCAATATCTCCGCCTTCAGGGACCCTGAAAAGCCGGACTACGGCCTTCCGCGGCTTATAGAAAACCTGGCTGCTTCCGTTCCCGGCGTCAGGCTCAGGGTGTCATCTCTGGAGCCGGAAAGCATAAACGAGGAACTCCTCGCCGTACTTATGCATCCCACCATTTGTCCGCACTTCCATCTGCCGGTACAGTCCGGGTC
>SPDA01000668.1 GCA_004525155.1 Spirochaetales bacterium | reverse complement strand
GAAACAAGGAGTTCTGCTTTTTGAGAGAAAGGTAAAGTCGGGTTCGGATATGTTCCAAACAGGCTTCGCTTCCTCCAGCAACTCGGGAGCCGACTTAAAGGTACCGAGCCAACCTATCTGGACCATCTCCCGAACAGGCATGAATTTCATGACTGAGGCATAGCGTTAGGCCTCCCGTTCCCGCTCCGTCTCCTCTGCTGCGCGGAGACGATACGCGGTGTCCAGGTTTATCCAGAGTTCCGCGGAAGTTTCGAGGGCCTTGGCTATGAGTTTTGCCGTTTATATAGTGACAGCGGTTTTGTTGGTTAAAAGTTCATTCACGGCTTTGAGCGACATGCCGATAATACCGGCAAAATCCTCCTGAGACCAGCCGAGGTACTCAAGCTCGTCTTTTAGCATTTCGCTAGGCCCGATATTGATAAAGGGTTTCAGTTCTGCCATTTTTATTTCCCTCCGTAATGCTTTGAGAGTTCTACGATGCCTCTTCCGTGGCAAGCTCGGCGGCCTCGGCAATTTGAACGCGTTTAAGGCCTATGGTTTTATCCTTCCACCGTCCGCGCCAGGTACATCGAATAATCCTTTACCACAGGCTGGTACTTCTGGCTCGTCAGCGGTGAGGATATGATGAAATCCGCAGTGGCGCGGTTGCAGGCCGTGGGGATGTTGTACACCACCGCTATGCGGAGCAGGGCCTTGACGTCCACGTCGTGAGGCTGGGGTTCCATGGGGTCCCAGAGAAAAATGAGAACATCCACCTGGCCGTCCGCTATGAGCGCCCCCAGCTGCTGGTCGCCCCCAAGAGGGCCGGATTTCAGTTTTACGATGCCGTATGTAATGATTTCCGATTTTTCCAGTTTTTTCTTTATTGTCTCTTCCACCAGCCGGCCCGTGGTGCCTGTACATACGAGTTTGTGTTTCAATAGGAGTTTGTAATTCCACTCCACCCATTCTACCAGGTCTTTTTTTCTGTTGTCGTGCGCAACAAGCGCTATTCTTTTAGATATTTCCATTCGAATTCCTGAAAGGTTTGTATTTTCATGCGATTGTATCACAGATGCGGCCGAGATAACAGGGAACTTTCATTGACAGGCGAATTAAATTTACTTAAGATCAAGTCATGATAAAAGTCCCCGTTTTTCAATCCTTATTCATTGTTTTTTTACTTCTCTTCTATCTGATTTTCAGTTTTCCCGCGGTTGCCCAGTCCCCAGCTTCCGCTTCCAGGGGTATGACGGTCATTGCTCAGGACAGTAAGGGCGTTCCAGGGGAGGTCACCCTGTACAACAACACCTACGCCCTTATAGTAGGGATCGATAATTTTAAAAATCTTCCTGCATCCCAGTATCTCAAGTACTGTGTAAACGACGCGAAAGGCGTAAAGGAAACACTGGAAAAGTATTACCAGTTCAAGGACATACAGACCCTTTATAACAGCCAGGCCACGGAAGAAGGAATTTACTCCAAATTACTGGAAATGAACAAGTCCATGACGCAGGAAGACGGTCTCTTCGTGTTCATCGCGAGCCACGGCATAACCTTCGACGATGTGGGCTATATACTGCCTTATGACGGCTCCTTTGACGCTGCGGAATCGTACAAGAATATATCCATGGTGGAGCTTAAGGACGAACTCGGCAAACGGATTCAGGCAAAGCACATCTTCTATGTTATAGACGCCTGTTATTCCGGAAGCATCCTTTCGAAACGGGGTACCGAGGGTATTACGGATGTGAACCTCGAGTATCTTAAGGAAATTACCAGGGAGCCCGTGCGTTACGCGCTCACAGCCGGGGACGCGGGTCAGCAGGTGCTTGACGGCGGGCCCAAAGGCCACAGCGTGTTTACCGGAAGATTTATCGAAGCCCTGGAAAACACCCAGGATTTCATTACCGCTTCCGCTTTAAGCGAGGACATTACTTTCAAGGTTTTTTCAGACGCCAAGGACAGGGGCCATACGCAGACTCCCAGGCACGGCAGTCTTTCCGGACTCGGTAATTTCGTCTTTCTGAAAAAGCAGGGCGAGTCGCTTGCCGCAGTGGAACAGGAACTCAACACCCTTCAGGCGG
>SPDA01000541.1 GCA_004525155.1 Spirochaetales bacterium | reverse complement strand
TCCACGCTGCCGGAAGGTACCATGAACTCGCGTTCAATAGGGTCGGCGTCCCGAAGGTGGGTGCGCGTGTCCTTGCCGAGGAGCTGTTCCAGGGCCATCTGTATCATTTCGTGGCCGTTGCAGTAGCCTATCCACTTTACTTTTGAGTGACGTTCCAGGGCCGCGAGGATTCTGGAAAGGGGATTGTTGTCCAGGATGAGCCATGCGTCCGGGCAGAGCTTTTCCATGTCTGCGGCGATATCGAGCATGACAGGCACGTGCCGTATGCTGAAGTTAAGGCCGGGAGCGCCGACGGTATAGGCTTCGTATGGATTGATCCCGTGCTTGTTGCAGATCTCGAATTCCTTTTTCCAGGCTTCCTTGGAGTTGACGGCGAGAAAACAGTAAACGAAATCCGCGCGGGGCAGGGCATTTTTCCTGTCCGTATGCCCTTCGATGGTAAGCCCCCAATCCAGGGCCTTGTTGATACGGTTGGCGAGCTCCACTTCGTGCTTGAGTCTGTCCGCTTTTCTGTCCACCAGGGCAAGGGTACAGCCCTTGAATTCGTCGAATTTGAAAAGCTCCTGCAGAAAAAACTCGGTGAACTGGCTGCCTGAACCAATAACAACGATTTTCGCTTTTTTCATCCTGTCCTCCCCGGCGGTCACGGATTTACCTTGACAACCTGATTAATTGATGTATAATGTTACTACAATTGATAACATAGTATTCGTTATCTGTCAAGCTTTATTAAGGAGCGCGCCATGAACCATCGGGAACGCGTTGAAACAGCCCTGAATCATGAAGCCCCCGATCGCTGTCCCATGCAGATAAGTTTTACCCCTGAGTTCGCCGGACGGCTGGAAAAGAACATGGGCATTTCCGACCGGCACATGCACAATCCCCACGGGGGAGGCAACATTTATGTCCTTGAACGCGAACTTGACGAGGATATGCTGCTTACTTCCGTAGGCTGGGCGAACAGTTATTACCAGGCGGACCATGCCTACACGGATGAATGGGGCATTAACTGGGACGTGAAAGAATACCGGACCAAGTTCGGCAAAGGTAACTACACGGAGATAAAAAGCCATCCTCTGGCAAACGATGCCGCGGTATCTTCCTACATACCGCCGGATCCCCTGCGGCCGGAATTGTACCTGGACGCTGCCCAAACGCTTGAAAATTACGGCAGGGATTACTGGATTGTGGGGGTAACGGTAACCACCATTTTTGAGACGGCCTGGGCCCTGCGTGGACTGGAACAGATGATGATGGATTTCGTTCTTGACCCTGACCTGGCTCACGCGATTCTGGACATACCTTTCAGGTATCACCTGCAGGCGGCGAAAAAGCTCGTGGAAATGGGAGTCGACATGATCTGGACCGGGGATGATGTGGGAACCCAGAAGTCCATGCTGCTCTCTCCGGACCTGTGGCGGAAATTTCTTAAGCCCCGCATGGCGGTTTTCATGGCGGAGCTGAAAAAGCTCAACCCTTCGGTAAAAATAGCCTACCATTCAGACGGCGTCATCGATCCCATCATCCCGGATCTTATCGACCTGGGACTCGATGTGCTTAACCCCGTGCAGCCGGCCTGCATGGACCCTGCGGAAATGAAGAAAAAGTACGGAAAGAATTTAAGTTTCTGGGGGACCCTGGACGAGCAGCATACGCTTCCCTTCGGCACGCCCCATGATGTGACCGAGGAGGTGAAAAAGCGGATCGGGACTATCGGGAAAAACGGCGGGCTTATTCTGGGCCCCACGCATCATGTACAGCTGGACACCCCCCTGGAAAATTTCTGGGCCATGGTCAGGGCGATTCGTGAAACAAAGTATGTGTAGCCCTTCATTTTTGTACCGGATGGAATAATCTGCATGAGCAGTGACGAAAAAATGGACAGATCCTCGAGCGTGCCTCTGCGGAGGCAGGTCAAGGATTATCTTGTCAATTTCATTCACAGAAACGAGGAAGATTCCTCCCTGCTGCCGCCGGAAATAGAAATCTGCAGGCAGCTGAAAGTAAGCAGGACAACGGTCAGATCGGCCCTGATGGAGCTGGTGCAGGAAGGAGTGCTGGAGCGGGTTCCCGGCAAGGGCACCTTTGTCAAAGAGAAACCTAATACGCTTAGGTTCGCGAACTGGCTTACCACGGAACCTGCCACCGCCGATATCGTGAACGAACTTATACGGGACTTTAACCTGACCCGGGGGGACGGCTCCATCAGGAACCTGGGTATCCCCTACGAAGATATCGAGAGGCAGCTGCTGGTGCTGGCAACCGGCGGCGAGGCGCCGGATATCGGTTCCCTCATCTATCTATGGAAGTCCCTCCTGGCCTATAACGGCGCCCTGGAACCACTTGATCACCTGTACACGCCCTCCTTTGTGCGGGACCAGTACGACCAGGCCATTGACGGTGTTAGCTACAACGGAAGTATCTACGGGGTAAACTGGATTAACGCGCCTACGGTGATGGTTTACCACAAGGACATTTTAAGCGAGCTCATCGGCAGGGAATCCCTCGACGTGGAATATTATGACGAACTGCTGGATTACTTTGTAAAGATTCATGAAAAATCCTCGGGGGAAATCATTCCTTTTTCCATCCCGGTGCTGGACGACGAGCTTTTCTTTCTTTTCATGCTTTC
>SPDA01000410.1 GCA_004525155.1 Spirochaetales bacterium | reverse complement strand
TGGCCAGACGCTCGGCACTGCTTCACGACATCGGAAAGGGTGTAGAAACCGACGGTGACGGGAATCATGCGGAAATGGGGTCGGATCTCGCGCGGAAATACGGAGAGGAACCACGGGTCGTAAACGCCATTGCCTCCCATCACAATGATACGGAGCCGATTTGCATAGAATCCGTCATCGTCCAGATTGCGGATGCCATTTCAGCTTCGAGACCGGGCGCACGGCGCGAGACGCTTGATAATTATATCAAGAGGCTTGAAAACCTCGAGAATATCGCACAGAGCTATGCCGGCGTGGATAAGGCTTACGCCATCCAGGCGGGCAGGGAACTTCGTATCCTGGTTAACCATGAAACCGTGACTGACGACGATGCCCGGGAACTGGCGAAAAATATTGCAAAAAAAATTGAAAGCGAGCTTCGCTATCCCGGAAGGATCAAGGTCACCATCATACGGGAAATGCGGATAGTCGAGTATGCCCGCTAAGGAAACAATAAGCGCTCTCATTCTCGGCGACGTTGTCGGACAGCCGGGTTTGAGGGCGCTGTTTTTTTCATTGAAATCCCTTCGAAAAGAATTCAACGCAGACCTGGTCGTAATTAATGGCGAAAATGCCGCGGACGGCTATGGCATAACTCCTGAAATAGCGGAGAAAATGTTCACAAGCGGCGTGGATGTCATAACCTCCGGAAATCATATCTGGCAGAAGAGGGAAATTCTTCCTCTTATGGAATCAGGCGCCAAGATCCTGCGACCCAATAATTATCCCCCGGGTACCCAGGGCAGGGGATATTTCGTTTTAGAGATACGAAAACATAAGGTGGCGGTTGTAAACCTGCAGGGTCGACAGAGGCTCTCTACCATTGACTGCCCTTTCCAAAGCGCCCGGACACTGCTCAAGACCCTCCGCAATGAGACGCGGATCATACTGGTAGATTTTCACGCGGAAGACACGGAGGAGAAGGAAGCCCTGGGCATGTATCTCGACGGCCAGGTTTCCCTTGTTGCGGGTACCCACACTCATGTCCAGACCGCGGACGAACGAATTCTTAAAGGCGGCACCGCCTATATTACCGACCTCGGCATGACCGGCCCCTCGGGAAGCGTTATTGGTTTCGTGAAAGAAATGGCTCTTGAGCGCGCCCTCACCCAGATGCCCATCAGAATGGAAGTATCGGAAAACCCTGCATTTATTAAGGGAGTTCACGTGGTCGTGGATGCGGAAACAGGCAAAGCAGTAAGTATTGACAGGGTGTCCAGACAGTCCGGATACTGATTCGGTGAAGAAACTCAAACTTTTACATATTCTTACAGACCGGTTTCCCGATATTCCAGTAAAAGAACTCTACGCGCGGGTTCTCTGCGGAGAGGTAATGGTCGAAGGCGGGACGGTTAAGGACCCCTCGGCTGCCGTTTCACCGGAAGCCGCCGTAATTTTTAAAAAAAGAACGTATGTATCGCGGGGCGGTGAAAAGCTGGAGCATGCCCTGTCCACGTGGCAGGTACCGGTTCGGGGAAAGATATGGCTCGACGCCGGCGCCTCAACCGGCGGATTTACCCACTGTCTGCTCACCTTCGGAGCTGAAATGGTCCACGCAGTAGATGTAGGGAAAAACCAGATTGATTACCGGCTCAGGCAGGACAGGCGGGTCATTCTTCATGAAGGCACCAACATCATGGAGCATGAAAAGTTCGACCCCGCTCCGGACGCTGCTGTTGCGGACCTTTCCTTCCGTTCCATTGCCGGCGCAGCGGAACATATTCTTCAAATGACCAAAGAGGACCTCCTTATTGCGCTCATCAAGCCGCAGTTCGAATTCCGTTCTCCCGGCAGGGCATTCAGGGGCGTGGTAACCTCGAATTCCGATCTGAAGCGCATACTGGAGGAAGTTATCGGCGAACTTTCCGGCAGGGGGCTGGCAGTCCAGTCGGTTCTGCCTTCTCCCATTACAGGAAGGCGGGGGAACAGGGAGTATTTTTTCCGTCTTGGGACCCGGAAAGGCGGGGAGAAGCCGGCACAGTTACTTGACGGTATTCTTTAAAAAAACCAGGGGATCTGTCGTCCTGCCGTTTAACTGTATTTCGAAGTGCACATGGGGACCGGTGCTGTATCCTGTATTGCCGGAAAGCGCTATCGTCTGTTTACCGTAAACCTTGTCTCCATTTTTCATAAGAAGTTGGGAGCAGTGGCAATACCTCGTTTTTAGACCTTCTGAATGTTCTATTTCAATATTATACCCGAACATGCTGCTGTAGCCGGCGTACGTTACAGTTCCTGTAGTGTAGGCGAATATCGGCGTGCCGATATCGACGCCCAGATCTATGCCGCCGTGGAAGGTGCCCCAGCGGGGCCCGAAAAAGGATGATATTTTACCTAATCCCTCCGGAAGGATGGAGGAAGCCACCAGAATGTCCTCCGGCGTTCTCAGCGTCCCCTGTCTTAGAATGCAGGAGACAGGCAGGGACAGGGTTTCCCTCAATATGATGGTCCTTTCCGCTAACTGACCGTTCAGGGCAGCTTCCGAGGCTGTTATCCGTTCTCTGCCGGATACGCCTGGTCTTTCCACCCTGGAAATGGTCCTGTACATCGTATCGTCCCAGATGATTTCGGTATAATACGGAATTTTTTGGTTGTAAATGTGGGTGTAATCGGCCCTTACATGCAAATAGGGTTTCGGTACGATGAGGTTTATGACATCGCCGGGGTAGATTTTATCCGGGTTGAGCCTGGGGTTTGCCTTGCAGATATCCTTTACTGTGAGTCCATACTTTTTTGCTATGGATGAAATCGTGTCTTTCGAAACTACCGTATAATCTTTTTCTTCGAGCGTTCCCTTGAGCAGAAATCTTTCCGCATCATCCTGACCCAAAATCGACTTTTTTTCGAAAATGCCGGGAATAATTTCGTAATTTTCCTCTATATCAACGCCCATATCCAGAATTATATCATCATTGCCGTAACCCGGGGTATAGAGCCGGATTATATTCTGTACTGCGGCATCTGCCGCTTCCCTGCTGTCAAGTGTCACCGCTGTTTCACGGTCCATTGCAATGGACCAGCCCTTTGCCCGCGATTTCAGAAAGGATACGAGGTTTTTTTTAAAAGCTTCCGGCTGCAGGGGCTTCCCTTCGGCCGTCTCGAAACTGACAAAAGCTGTGCATTCCGGGTCACCGGAAAACCATGCGGAATCCTGATCCAATTCCTCGAGAACAGCATACCAGACAGCTTCGCTTTTCAGTGCGCCAATGGGTTCATTA
>SPDA01000297.1 GCA_004525155.1 Spirochaetales bacterium | reverse complement strand
CTACTGCGCCGATTCCCGTACCGATGAAAGGCTTAAGGCTGCGATGGACCTTATCGCGAGCGGCGGCATGGATGTAAACGACCTGATAACCCATGCCTTCTCTCCTCAGGAAGCCGCCGAAGCCTATGGTTTCCTTCTCGGAGACCGGCAGGATTTTCTGGGGATCGTGTTTGACTGGAGGCGGTTATGATTGAATTACTTGCTGGGGAAATCGAAATTCGCAGAAACAGGCTGTTGAACCTTCCTTTTTTCGACAGTGAACTCTGGCTTGGGCGGCCCCTGGAATACTTTGCCCCCACTTCCGGTCAAATTACGGCAGGGGAGGTCGCCGGGTATGTGAAAGCCCGCAGCCTTACCGGCGCCCTGCTTTCCACGACGGAAGGGGTGCTGCAATCGCCGCAGGACGGCAACAGGCAGCTGCTGGAAGCGGAAGAGTATCTGCCGGATTCGGTGTTTACCGTGTGGACGGGGCTGCCGCTTTTTCCGGGCGAGCCCGGGCATCTGCCGGTCCCGGGAAACCTGCATAAGCGCTGCAGGGGCATCCGGCTTTTTCCGAAATCCCACCGGTTTCTCCTCGAGGACTGGACGGCCGGGAGCCTGTGTGCCTGGATGACGGACATGTACCTGCCCCTGTTCCTGTGGCACGTGGAAACGGATTTCACGGAACTGTATCGGCTCGTGAAACAATACCCGGATCTGCCTGTCATCATCGAGAGCCAGTGGCAGAAGATACTGTATCAGCTGCGGACCGTGTACAATCTCCTGCGGGCCTGTCCGAATATCCGGCTGGAAATGTCGAACCTTGTTCTTCCCGGCGCTGTCGAGTACTGCGTGCGGGAGTTCGGCGCGGAACGGCTCCTATTCGGATCGTTTTACCCAATGGCCGAACCCCTGACCGCGCAGGGGCTGCTCATTGACGCGGATATAAGCAGAGAACAGATGGTAATGATTGCCGGCGGCAACATGGAAAAGCTCATCAGGGAGGTCCGGCCGTGAAAGCTCCCTTTATTATCGACGCTCATGTGCATACCGGTTTTATGAACGGTTTTTTCGCGGAGGAAACGGACGCGGCGTCCCTTGTCCGCAGGATGGACAGCCTCGGCATCGCAGTATCCGTAAACCTCTGCGATATGATTTCCATCACGAGGGGACCGGCTTCAGGCGTACCTGCCCTGATTGAGGATTTCGAACATTCAGACGGACGGATCTACTACTGCGGCACTTTCGATCCCGGCCGCGGTACGGAAGACCTGCGGTATCTCGAAAAAATCCTTGGTCAGCCCGGTTTCCGCGGCATCAAGATTCACCCGCCCTGGCACAAAGTTTCCGCGGACAGCCATTCGTATGAACCGGTCTGGAAGTTTGCGGCCGACAACGACCTGGTTCTCGTGAGCCATACCTGGAGCTATTCGAGCTACAATCCCGCGCAGGCACTTTCCCTTCCGGGACTGTTCGAGGGCTGGATAAAAAAATATCCGAAGACCCGCTTTCTCATGACGCATGCCGGCGGCAGGGGGGACGGTCATGCCCAGGCGGTACGTCTTGCCTCGGATTATGAAAACGTATATCTCGACTGCGCCGGGGACATCTACATCCCGGACTTGTTCGTCAAACTGGAAAAGCTGGCCGACGGCGGAAAAATAATGTTCGGTTCCGATTGGCCCATGATGGATCCCAGGGCCCATATGTCGCACATCATGCTTGCCGGCATACCGGCCGGGTCCAAGCTGAAAGTCTTGAGGACCAATGCCGTGAACCTTTACCGTTTGCCGGTATAAATTATCATGGATAAAAATGAGGAGAAGCTATGGATTCCCTATTGCAGCAGATTTACGGCATGACAAAAGCCAATATTTCAAACTATGAAAAGCACCTCATGCTCGGAGGGGGAACGAGGCCTGCGCCTACCATTATAAGGGGTAAAGGTGTGTGGCTCGAAGATATCGACGGCAAGAGATACCTGGACTGCACCAGTCAGAGCTGGGCTATGTATCTCGGTTTCGCCAATGAGGAGTTCAACGCCACCATTACCGAGCACCTGAAAAACGCCTCTCACATTCACCAGGGCTTCGACACGCCTTCGCGGTTCATGCTTGCGCAGAGGCTTGCCGAAAAGGCGCAGAAAAAAATCAACAGGGTTTCCTTTACCGTGGGCGGCGCCGCGGCTGTGGAAGGCGGCATGAAAATAGCACTCAAAAACCGGGAGAATGCGCAGGAGTTCATTTGTCTCTATGACGCATATCACGGCACTACCCTGGGAGTCATGGGATCCAGCTGGATTTCAACAAGGGCCGGCGGAAAGTACTTAGGCGGCGCCCGGTTCAACAGGCTCACGAAACAGTTTATCCGGGTACCGAACCCCTACTGCTACCGCTGTCCGCTCGGTCTAAAAAAAGAAGACTGCGGCATGATGTGCCTTAAAATTTTCAGGCTCACAATCGAAAAGGGTGTGAACGGGCCGCCTGCGGGCATCATCATCGAACCCCTGCAGGCATCCGGAGGGCAGATTATCTTTCCCAGGGAATGGCACCAGGGAGTAAGGGATCTCTGCGACGAATACTGCATTCCCCTCATCTGGGACGAAATCCAGACTTACTGCAGGATCGGCACCTGGTTCGCTTCCGGTTATTACGGCGTGGACCCGGACATCATCTGCCTTGGCAAAGGATTGGGCGGCGGGTTCCCCATAGCCGCCACCATGATAAGCGACGACCTCGAAGGGTTTTCGCCGGACACAGAGGAACTGCACACCTTTGCCAATAATACCGTAAGCCAGGTGGCTGCCTTGAAGCAGATGGCCATGCTGGAGAAGGGTATCCTCGATAACTGTAACGCCATGGGCGATTATCTGGGGACGGAGCTTAAAAAAATGCAGAAAGATTTCCCGGGGATGGGGGATGTCCGGCAGGCGGGGCTTCACATAGGTGTGGAACTTGTAAAGGATCCTGTAACCCGGGAAGCTGATGCTGAACTGCTGCAGAAGGTGAAAACCTACGGCATGGAACACGGTGTACTTTTCGGCGTGGGCGGCATGCAGAAGAATGTGCTGAAGGTTAAACCTCCCTTTATTATAACTAAAGAAGAGTGCGACACGGTCCTCGATGTATTAAGGAAGGCGTTGAAAAATGACGAAATATAAAATCGGAAGCGGGTTTGCACCGTTCAGCCCCTGTTCTGACAGATTCAATCCTGCTGGGTACAAGAAGAGCATGACCCTTGCGGAACAGGTGACAGCGGCCCGCGGTGTAAAGGATTTGACGGGGATAGCCCTGGATTATCCCTATCAGTTTGCGAAGGCGGAGGAGGTGAAACCGCTTCTTGAAAAAACGGGTTTTTCCCTCGTTACCCTCGAGATAGGACTCTACCCGGACTCGAAGTGGAAAGACGGCACCTACACCGCCCCCGACCCTGGTATACGCCGTGAGGCCATCGACATGAGCAAGAAGGCGCTGGACATGGCCGCGGTGCTGGGGGCGGAAGACGTGCTCATGTGGCCGGGGCAGGACGGGTTCGATTATCCCTTTCAGAGCGATTATCTGAAATACTGGGGACTTATGGTGGAAGCCATCGGGGAAATTGCCTCGTACAGGCCGGATGTAAAAATCGCCATCGAGTACAAAAAGCAGGAACCGCGGACCAACTGTTTTATCCGCAATGCGGGTGTTCTTCTGAACCTGCTGCGTGACGCAGGTCTGCCCAACCTAGGCGGCTGCGTGGATCTTGGACATAGCCTCGCAGCCGGCGAAAATCCGGGGGAAGCTGTCGTCCTTTTGTCCCGGGAGGACAAACTCTTCCAGGTACATATAAATGACAACTACCGGGACTGGGACCACGACCTCATTGCCGGAAGCGTCTGTTTCTGGGAAACTCTCGAATTTTTCTACTGGCTTCACCGCACCGGCTGGGACGGCTGGTACCTTCTCGACATTTTTCCCTACAGGCTCGATGGTCATGACGCCCTGCAGACCGGTGTAAACAGGACGAAATACTTTATCGAGACGGCCAAAAAAATAGACACCGGAACGCTGAGAAAGGGTCTTTCCGAAAGCGATGTCCTGGCTTCACATGACGAATTGTGGAAAAATGTTTTGAAGTAAGGAGCGTACAGAATGCTTGCCATCGATTTATCGGGAAGGACCGCGCTGGTGCTTGGCGGAAGCCGCGGTATAGGTGCCGGCAT
>SPDA01000512.1 GCA_004525155.1 Spirochaetales bacterium | reverse complement strand
CTCTCGATGAACGCGGCAATCGAGGCGGCCCACGCCGGGGAAGCGGGCAAGGGATTCGCGGTTGTCGCGGATGAAATCAGAAAACTGGCGGAAACCTCGCAGCAGAATTCAAAAAATATCGCCGATATCATCAAGCAGGTTATAGGGCGTATAGAGCTCGCATCCGCTTCAAGCATCGAAACGAGCGCCGCCTTCGATGAAATTTACAATGAAGTAAGAAGCGTCGCCGAGGCGCTGGATGAAATAAACGCCAGCATGAAAGAGCTGCACATCGGCGGTCAGCAGATACTGGAGGCAATTACGGCCCTGCAGGATATTTCGTTAAAGGTAAAGGAAGCATCGCAGGATATGGGCGGGGGTTCGGAAGATGTGGCAAAGGCCATGGTTACCATCCGCGACATCTCGGCCGGGGTCACCACCGCCATGAACGAAATACAGATCGGCACCTCGGAGATTTCAAAAGCAGCGGAATCGGTCGTGGAATTGACACTGAATATCGGCGAAATAGCTGACAAACTGGATGAGGAATCAAAATCATTCAGGGTGTCCTGAAAGCATGGCAGTTCCCGGCCGGCAGGGCCCGGAACGAACCGTAAACCCGGGGTAGGTGAATTTTTTTTGTCACAAAATCAGCCGGAATTCTTGCAATTAAAAATAATGTGTCTTATACTTGTTCTGATTATCATTATTCGAAGTTCAATGAGGTGGATCAATGGCTCTTAAGGACAAATTGGAGAAAAATGAATTCGCTCTATTGGCTGAATTTGTTCCGCCAAAGGGAACAGATGTTACGTTGTTCCTTGAACATGCCGTGCGGCTGAAGGGTAAGCTGGATGCCTGGCTGGTACCGGAACTTCCCGGCGCCGTCATGCGGATGAGTTCACTGGGCGGCAGCTATCTTCTGCTGCAGAATGGACTTGAGCCGGTTATGGAAATAAACGGCAGGGACCGCAACCGTCTCGCCCTGCAGGCGGATCTTCTGTCCGCCGCAACGGCCGGCATAAAGAATATTGTAGCGGCGAAGGCGGATTCTCCCCAGGCGGGCGACATGCCGGAAACAAAGGCAGTCAACGATCTGAACACATCGGATCTTCTCGACATGCTCGCCGGTTTCAACCGGGGCAGTGATTTCTCCGGGAGAGACCTGCCGGGCAGTACGGATTTTACAATCGGCGCGACCGCGGAACACCTGTCCGGCGGGCTTACGAAGCTGACTGAAGTAGGTGTGGCCTTCGTCATAGCTCCTCCCGTTTTTGACGCAGCCGGAATAGAATCCGCTCTTACCCTCTGCAGAACAGCAAACATTAAAATCATCCCTACCGTCATGGTCCTCAAATCAGTAGGCATGGCACGCTATATACAGGCCCACAGCGATAGTATGCGGATACCTGATCCTATAATTGAACGCATTCAGGCGGCCGACAGTGTGCAGCGGGAATCAATAAAAATCGCGAGGGAAATTATTTCAATCCTTAAAAAGGAAGGCTGCGCTGGGGTTCTCATATCCTCCATGGGATGGGAATGTGTAATTCCGGAAATTCTTGAATCCTGAAAAAGATAATCAATTATATCATAGGAGAAAGCTATGGCACAGGCAAAAAATATTCTGATAATTGACGATGATCCTGACTTTATCGAAGTTGTTAAAAAAAACCTGGAAAAGGAAGGCTTCAAGGTTGAATCGGCCTTAGACGGAATCCAGGGAATGGAAAAAATAAAAAAGAATCCGCCGGATGCCGTCATCCTGGATGTCATGATGCCGGGCCGCGACGGCTACGAGGTCTGTGCCGATTTGAAAGCCGACCCGAAATATGCCTCCATCCCGGTTATTCTGCTTACTGCGGTGGCCTCACATGTGCCTTCCACAAGATACACCCACTACAACGGCATGAGCATGGAGGCGGATGATTATTTTCCGAAGCCCGCCTCGGCGGAACAGATTCTAAAAAGCATTAAACGGCTGCTCGATTTGTAATACAGACTTTCAATATATTAATGAAATAGAAGGAATAAATGGAAATCAAAAACATTAAAAATAAGATATTGGTTATCGGGAGCGAAGGCGGGTTTCTCAGCTCCGTGACGAAACTCCTGGAAACTGATTTCGAAGTGATTACCGCGAAAACGGGGGACGAAGCGCTGTCGTCAGCCAGGCTCAGCCGCCCCAAAGCCCTGGTCCTGGGGTTCCTCGAGCCCCGGGGAACTTCATTCAGCCTGCACCAGAAGCTGCGTTCCGGTTGGATAACCAAGCACATTCCCCTCATTGTAGTGGATGTTCAGAATCCCGCGGAACCCCAGAAAAGCTGGTCGCAGGAAGAAGCCATGCAGATGGAGGCCGATGACTACATATCCATTGTCCCGAAGGGAGACATGAACCTGTCGCGCCTTCTCGAAGCCGGCGGACTCACCGAGACCATACGATTACGGCTTCAGAAAAAATCAAATCTGCTGAAGGCAGCCATCCTGGATCCGGATACATTCTGCATAACCTGGGAGCAGATTCCCGGAAGGGGAGCGTTCGAAATTCAGCAGGAACAGGTATTCGACAACGTTATTCAGGCTGCTTCGGGGGGGAAGGTACACGGTGTAAGCGTGACCGACAATCCTGGAGGCAACCCCGCCCTGTCCACGGAAATGATCTGTGCCCAGATAAAAAAAGCCAATATGGAACCGGTGGTTCACCTGGCCGTCCGTGACAAGAACAGAAACACCATCGAGAGCATGCTCTACGGCCTCG
>SPDA01000429.1 GCA_004525155.1 Spirochaetales bacterium | reverse complement strand
CGGGGTGCGGCTTCATCCCCCTTCAAACTGCTGGAGCGGGAGGAGGTAAGCTATGTCCTTACCGACGCAGGTCATGCCGCGGCGGAAGAGCTTAAAAAATCGGGCTCCTCGGGTGATGAAATCGGCCAGCTGACCCAGGAAATGCTTGTATCCGGCCAATGGAAAGGCGCCTCTTTCAGGCCCTACAATATACAGTCCCCCGCGGCAAGGGTCATCATGGGCAGGAGAAATCCCTACTGTGAATTTCTCGACAGCGTCAAGGACAAACTCGTGTCCCTGGGGTTCGAGGAGTTTGACGGGCCGGTGGTGGAAACGGAATTCTGGAATTCGGACGCCCTGTTCATGCCGCAGTTTCACAGCGCCCGGGACATTCATGATGTGTATTACCTGAAATCGCCCACTCACGCCAAGGCAATAGAGCAGCCCTATCTGGACCAGGTGGCCGCGGCCCATGAAAACGGATGGAAAACGGGCAGCTCCGGCTGGGGTTACGATTTTGACAGGGACTTTACCCGCCGCCTCATTCTGCGGAGCCAGGGTACCGTGCTTTCCGCCAAGGCCCTGACCACCGCGGCAGTACCGGGGAAGTATTTCGGTATAGTCCGCTGCTTCCGCTACGATCAGGTCGATGCCACCCATCTTGCGGATTTCTACCAGACGGAAGGCATCGTGCTGGGGGAGGAAGTCAACCTGCGCACCCTGCTGGGCCTCCTGAAGATGTTTGCGGAAGAGGTTGCCGGGGCGGAGGAAGTTCAGTATGTGCCCGGCTACTTCCCCTTTACCGAACCTTCCGTGGAAGTGCATATTAAACATCCCGTGCTCGGCTGGTTCGAACTGGGCGGGTCCGGGATTTTCCGGCCGGAGGTTACGGAGCCTCTGGGAATCAAGGTGCCCGTGCTTGCCTGGGGCCTGGGGATTGACCGCATGGCCCTCATGTCCCTGGGGCTGAACGACCTGAGGGAGCTTTTCTCCCAGAACATAGAAAACGTGCGCCTGCGCAGGAACGTCGGCACCCGGAGGAAGAACTGATGCCCAAGATAGAATGTCAGGATGAAAGATTATGGAACTATATAGGACGGAAATTTACCCTCGACGGGTTGAAGGAAATCCTCCCGGCGGCAAAGGCTGAACTGGACGGCCTGGGCGAGGAGGGAGAACTCAAGCTCGAGTTCAACGACACTAACAGGCCGGATCTCTGGTCCGCCGCCGGTCTGGGCCGCCAGCTTAAAACCTACCTCTCCGGAAAACTGCCGGAATACGATTTTTTCTCCCGGGCAGATATCCCCAGGCCCTGCGGGAGCCGCCTGGTCAAGGTGGATCCGAAGCTTGAACATATAAGGCCCTACATCGTCGCCTTCGAAATTACCGGGAAAAAAGTGGATGACGCCCTGCTCAAGGAAATAATCCAGTCCCAGGAAAAGCTCTGCTGGAACTACGGCAGGAAGCGCAGCTCGATAGCCATGGGGATTTACCGCAGCGATATGATTGAATATCCCGTGCTCTACCGTGCGGCGGATCCGGATAAGGACGGTTTCGTTCCCCTGGGGTTTGAAAAGCGCATGAGCCTAAGGGAAATACTTAAAGAACATCCAAAAGGACAGGAATTCGGCCACATCATCGCGCACATGCCCCTCTATCCTTATCTGACGGACTCAAGGGGAGACGTGCTCAGCATGCCGCCTGTTATAAACAGCGCCCATATCGGGGCGGTAAAGGAGGGAGACGACACCCTGTTTGTGGAGCTCACGGGCTCGGATATGCCGTCCCTTACGCTGGCCGCCTCCATTGTCGCCTGCGATCTCGCGGATGCGGGTTTTACGATCAAACCGGTTAAAACGGAGTATCCCTATGATACGCCCCTGGGCAGGGAAGTGACCATTCCCTTTTACTTCCAGAAGCCTGTTTCCGTCTCCCTGGCCTACGCGGAGAAACTGCTCGGCATGGCCTTCACCGAGAAGGAGGCGCTGACATGTCTCGGCAAGGCGGGGTGCGCCGCGAAAGCTGAGGGCGGCAGTCTTACCGTCACACCGCCGGTGTACAGGAACGACTTTCTCCATCCCGTTGATATCGTGGAAGAACTGATGATAGGCAGGGGCATGCAGGCCTTCGAACCTGTCATGCCCCGGGATTTTACCGTGGGCCGGCTTTCCAGGGCGGAAGTCTTTATCCGGCAGGTGAAATCGATAATGGTGGGCCTGGGATTTCAGGAAATGATCTACAATTACCTCGGCTCAGGCCGGGATTTCATCGAGAAGATGGGCCTTAAGGGAGCGGACATAGTGCGCATCGGCAATCCGATGTCCGAAAGCTTCGAGTACGTGCGGAATTCCATCCTCCCCTGCCTGCTTTCCTCGGAGTCGGTTTCCGGCAACGGTGTTTCTCCCCACAGGATTTTCGAGGTCGGCAAGATAGCCCTGCTGGACCCTTCGGAAAATTATGGAACAGCTACGAAAAACTATCTCGGATTTCTGACGGCGGACAAACTCGCCGGGTTCAATGAAGTCAACGCCAATGTGTCGGCATTTTTTTATTATATCAACAGGGAATACACCTTAAGCGAAATCGAGGATCCCCGTTTTATCGGCGGCAGGTGCGCGGCCGTCATGGCGGACGGCAGACGGGTGGGGCTGTTCGGCGAACTGCGGCCCGAGGTGCTCGACAGCTGGGGCATCTCCATGCCCTGCTCAGCCGGCGAGGTGGACCTTGATTTCTTACGGGAGGAGTGAGCTTGCTATGGATATTACCATAACCGCGGTACAGCTTTCGTGGACAGAGGGCTGCAACATCATTGTGGGCCAGTCCCACTTCATAAAAACGGTCGAAGATATTTCCGAAATCATGATAACCTCTGTTCCCGGGGCCGAATTCGGGCTGGCCTTCTGCGAAGCCTCCGGCCCCTGTCTCATACGCACCGAAGGTAACAATGAGGCCCTGGTGAGGGACGCAACTGAATGTGCCCGGGCAGTGGGCGCGGGGCATTCCTTTTTTCTTGTCCTTAAAAACGCCTATCCCATAAATGTGCTGAATCAGATAAAAAACTGCCAGGAAGTGGCGCGTATATTCGCGGCCACCGCCAACCCTCTGCAGGTTCTGACAGCGGAAACCGCCCAGGGCAGGGGTATTGTCGGCGTGGTGGACGGCAGTTCGCCGGCAGGCGTG
>SPDA01000593.1 GCA_004525155.1 Spirochaetales bacterium | reverse complement strand
TGGTTATAGCAGAGCACCATGCCGAGAGGCAAGTTCAAAATGTTAAAAAACTTGATTTTTGACCTGGGCTAAAGTATTATTACATTATGGGTATTATTTCAAAATGTGTCCTGCTTTTGCTGACCCTGTTATTTTTCTCCGTACCTGTTTTTTCCTCCGGCGTCAGGGAAGATGTTTCTATGACGGTTATTCCGATCCGTGTTGCCGGTCTTAAGGGACCCTCCGGCATGGGCATGGCCGGTATGATTAACAGCGGAACCGAAATTGCGGCGGGATACACTGTTTCTTTTGAAATACTCGGAACTCCGGACATTATGGTATCAAAGCTGCTTTCCGGTGAGGTGGATGCGGCCGCTCTGCCGCTCAACGTTGCCGCGAAGCTTTATCAGAAAGGAGCGCCCTACGCAATGGGGGCTGTAACAGGCTATGGTTCGATATATGTGGTAAGTTCCGATCCGTCGATCCGTACGGTCGCGGATCTGAAGGGAAAGATCGTATACAACGCGGGCCGCGGCGCAACTCCGGATTATCTGTTTCAGTATATTCTAACGCAGAACGGTCTTTCATCACGGGACTATGTTACAGTTAATTTTTCGTACGAACATGCGGAGCTGGCACAGCTTCTCATTGCAGGCAAGGCGGACACCGCTGTACTGCCGGAACCTTTCGTTACCATGGTTCTCGCCAAAAACCCAAAACTTCGCATAGCTCTCGACCTGCAGAAGGAATGGTCCGCCCTGCAGAAGAGCGCTGATACCTATCCCGTAACAGCCCTGGTGGTCAAAAAATCACTTGCGGAGGAACATGCCGCTTTTTTAAAGAAACTGTTCGCCGCCTACAGGGAATCAATAGGCTGGGTTTTACAAAATCCGCAGGATGCGGGAAAAATTTCCGAGGAAATGGGGCTTGGTCTGCCTGCGGCAGTTGCGGCCGACGCGGTACCCCGGCTCAATCTGGCCTTTATTCCGGCCCCGGAAGCCAGGAAGAGCGCGGAAGCATTCCTTTCCGTATTTCTTTCCTTCGATCCTAAATCAATAGGAGGCAAACTCCCTGATGAGGGTTTTTACATAAACCTGGGAGATTGAGAGCAGAAAGTGAGTTTTTTTGGTATGTTTTTCGGGATTTTCCCAATAATATTCATAGGTCTGGCCATTTACATCGCACGGAGAATCTATCATGCAAATAAACGGCAGCGGTATACGGACAGGTACGGATTGGAACGGTACGGTGAAATCACCGACAGGATACTTGCCAAAAATCCGAAAGAAGGGGAGCTGTTCAAGATTGCCCATAAATACCGGGGAAGGATTACCTTATCCGACATTGTCCTGGAAACGGGAATGAGCATCAAGGAAGCCGAAAATTTCATTGAACCGCTGGTGGACGGCATGCACATCCGCATGGAGGTGAGTGATAAAGGCTTCGTGGTTTATGAATTTCCAGAGATTATCGCCCGTTTTGAGCAGGATTCCGGTCTTTAGCCGCTTCAGCGGCCGGCAGATACTTCCCGTACAGCCCGGCCACATCGGCCAGCGTTTCCCTGAGCCTCGCGGTGAACATGGCGGAGTCGGCGGAGCTTCCTTCCATGCGTTTTGAAAGCGCTTCCAGTTCCTTTTTCCCCGTGGGAAGGGAATGGACCTGCCTGTCTTCATAAATTTGCAAAAAGTGTTCTATCCTTCTAAGGTACGAATAATGACCGGCGAGCTGTGAACAGATATCCTCGGGCAGAATGAATTTTTTCTTAAGCAGGGCAAGCCCGTCCAGCGTATTTCCTGTAAGCAGATCTGGATATTGGAAACAGTGGACAAGCTGAAGCCCCTGCAGGAGAAATTCGATGTCCCTGATGCCGCCGGAATCCGTTTTAACGTCCGTACCGGCGGGGAGCTGAAAGCTTTTCGCCTGAATTGCCTTTTCCCTCAAGGTCCGGATGGAAGCGGTCACCTGTTCCGGATGCCAGCTGCGTATAAGAAGGGTCTTAAGCCGTTTCATCAGGGATTTGCCGAGCCTCAAGTCACCGGCGACCGGCCTTAATTTGATGAGCGCCTGATATTCCCAGAGTGACGCGTCTTTCATGTAGTAGTGAAGAAGCCCGTCCGGGGTGGAAACAAGGGGCCCCGAAGTTCCGAAGGGACGCAGGCGCAGATCTACCCGGTAGGCGTATCCTTCCTCCGTGTGGGAGGAAAGTATTTCCCGCAGGGATTCGAACACCAGGGCCCACTTTTCTTCCTGACCCGGAGCGGACAGACCGAGAAGATCTATATCGGAACTGTAATTCAATTCGCTTCCGCCCAGCTTTCCGAAGGCAAGTATACAGAACCCCTGTTCCGGAAGGCCCGCCTTTTTCCTGAGCCAGTCAAGGCCCGTCTGTATGCATG
>SPDA01000550.1 GCA_004525155.1 Spirochaetales bacterium | reverse complement strand
GTTTCGCCGGATGTGCGCAAATCCGTATGGCAGAACCTGAGCGACGAGGCCAAGAAGGAATCGCTTTTTCTCCTCCGTTTCGACGAGGACGATGCCGCCGGTCTCATGACTCCGAGGTACCTGGCCATCCGTTCAAGCATTACCGTTTCCCAGGCGCTGCAGTTTGTACGCAAGGGTCTTCAGGAAGTGGAGACCGTGTATTACATCTACGTACTCGACCAGGTCCAGCGGCTCCTGGGGGTGGTGAGCCTGCGGGATCTTCTCGCTGCCCAGGACACGGCTGTTATCGAATCGATAATGGAAAAGGATGTGATTTCCGTCCTCGATAAAACCGACCAGGAGGAGGTTGCCAAAATACTGGAAACCCACGATTTTCTTGCTCTCCCGGTTGTGGACAGTTTTAACCGCATGCTCGGCATAGTGACTTTTGATGATGTAATCGATGTAATCCGCGAGGAGCAGACGGAAGACGTGTATAAAATGGGGGCCATGGAAGGAAGCGCGGACAAATACCTCGAAACGGGTATTCTAAAACTGGTTAAAAAAAGGATTCCCTGGCTTATCATCCTTCTCATCCTCGGAACAGTTTCCACGAATATTGTCCACCATTACGGGAATCTCGTTCTCGGGGCTGCTTTTCTCTTCATTTTCATGCCTATCATTACCCAGACAGGGGGAAACTCGGGGAATCAGTCCTCCACCCTCATGATACGGGGTCTTGCCACGGGGCAGATAGAGTTCCGTGATATAGGGCGGGTCATGCTCAAGGAGGTAATCGTAGGCATCCTCCTCGGTCTGGGTACGGGTATCGTCATTCTTCTCCGTAGTTATTTCCTGCCGCCCGGCGCCGATTTTATGCAGGCCCTCACCGTCGGCGTATCCCTTGTTTTCGTGGTCCTCTTTTCGACTCTGGCAGGGGCCCTTGCCCCCCTTCTCATACACAGGCTGGGCCTCGATCCGACGGTCATGTCCGGTCCTCTCATGGCCACGGTCATTGACGTATGCGGTTTGACGATTTATTTCGAAATCGCAAAACTCCTGCTTCATCTCTGAGTCAAACTTGACAGGCATATATGAGCAGTTTAATATCAAACACAATGACCATTACAGAAACCGTGTATAAATTTCTTAGTGATTTTTCGTCACAGACAAAGAACCCGGTTATCGATTTTTCGACGCTGGTTGCTTTCGTCAAAAAAAAGGTGGAACAGGGCTCGGCGGGCGATCAGAACATCAGCATGTTCAGGGACGCGGCCGGGACCCTGCTCGCGGCGGAACTTGAAAACCTCGCGTTGAACGGCATCTGTTCCCTTGCCTATGACGACGTTCATATTAAAACCATCACTTTTTCCGAGTATTATATTTCTCTCATCCGCAACGCGTACAGCGAATACAGCCAGAACAATGAGCTTCCTTTTCCCAACGAGGAAATAATGGGGCTTTCGATCCCCCAGGAACTGGTTACATCCGTGAATGTCCGGGAAGACCTGATCAAGTGGTTCCAATACGATGAAAAATCGAAGGACATAATCTTGCGGCTGCAGTTTCCCGAGGATTTCAAATCGGTAATTATCACTTCCGGACTGTTTTTCAGGGACCTGCTGCCGATGGTCCTTGCCAAAATTAGGGTGTATCTCCGGGTAAAAAGAAATCTAAACTACATTCAGAACAAAATGAGCGGGCTTTTCAACCAGAAGGATCATCTGTCACTCAAGGAGATGATGGATACGGTTTTCGACAAGCCGGAGCATGCCGCCGAAACAATCAGAAAACCTACGGATTTTTCCTACCGTTTCTGGACAAGCCTCGCCAATCTGATTATCCAGGAATTCAAACCTAAGGCCAGCAAACTCGCGGACGAGATAAATTATGCCCAGGCGGCCTATATAACCGGATATTACAACGCTTATTTCAAAAGCCAGGTTCAGCAGTCCAGGGACGAAGAAGCCGCCATAAAACACCTGGACACGACGCTCAAGAAGGCACCCTATCATTTTACCATTACCGATATCTACAACTTTACCGATAAGCGCGGCGTGCTCCTTACCAAAAAATATTCGAAAAACAGCCTCCACACCTACCTGAAGGAAAAAACATCCTCTGCGGAAAAACAGGGGCTTCCGGAACTGCTGCGTCTCAAAACAGCGGATAACCGGGAATATTTCATCCACAAGGAAGTGTATATACCCCTTACCATTAAAAAAGTTGAAGATGCGTCCTTCCGTTTCAGAAAACAGTACATCGATGAGTGGTCCGTGGAAATGAAGCAGTTCCGGAAGCCCCCTCAGGCAAAGGATGACCGGACCTTCCAGCGGGATCTGGAGGAAAAACTGCCGAAGGATGATCCGATTCTGGCAAGCCTGCTGAGGTTTGACCTGTTGTTTTTATTGAAGGAGGAGGCGACCCTCAAGTACGAAACGTCTCAGGAGATTTCCCGTTATTTTCAGAAGGACGGCAAGGGCCTCGTGCCGCTGCCGGAAATTTTCAGGCTGAAGCGGGAGGAACTGCTAAGTTACGCCAAAACCCTGCTTCCCGTCTGGCAGACCATCCCTTTCCTAAGCGGTCTTATTG
>SPDA01000120.1 GCA_004525155.1 Spirochaetales bacterium | reverse complement strand
ATTGCGCAAAAACTGACAGCAGCGGGGATGAAGGTAATCATAACCGCAAGGAACAGGAGTTCCCTGGAGAAAGCGGCTACGGAAATCGGCTGTGACGGATTTCTCGTGATGGATGTGACATCCCCCGGAGACTGGGAAACCTGTCTCAATCAGGTAAAGGACCGGTATGGAAAGCTTGATGTGCTCGTAAACAATGCCGGAGGCGGCGTTAAGGTAACGGACACGGTAAACCAGACCCTGGAGGACATTGACGCCAGCTTAAGCCTCAATCTCTCCAGTGTTATTTACGGATCGAGAATATTCGGCAGGCTCATGAAGGAAAAGAAATCGGGACTTATAATCAATATCGCTTCCGTCTGCGCCGCGCACGCCTGGCCGGGATGGTCCGTCTACGCGGCGGCAAAGGCAGGAGTCCTCGCTTTTTCCAAGGGTCTTTATGTTGAACTGCAGCCTCACAAGGTGCGTGTAACCTGCCTTATTCCGGCGGCAGGTTCAACTGATTTCATGAAGCACGCGGGGGGGGCGAATCTGGAAATGAAACTGATGCCGGAAGACATCGCCGAGGCAGCCGTTTACCTCTGCGGTCTGCCGGATCATGTGGCTGTGGAAGAAATGACCGTCTGGGGAATAGACCAGGTGGTGGTGCCGCTTTAGGCACGGACAAAGAAAAGGGAGAAAATAACAGCATGGATAAAAACGTGCATAAGCTGAATATGCTTAATCCGGACATAGGCATCCATTCCATCGAGGACCATGGTTTCCAGTCCTATGGCCGGATACTTCGTAGCGTAAGAACCGAGGCGCTGCTGTCCCTCATCGAGGAGCTGACACCGGGGAATGAGGTGATCTACGAATCGGAAATTCCGCATGCGGAAAGGGCAACCGGAAATCTGTCGTTCTTTGCCAAGGAAGTGTTCGACGGAAACGCGGATCTCCAGGTTGGGGCAGTTTACGGCCGCAACACGAGGATTAACGCCCTTGAATATCATAAATGCGCCGAAGTCATAATTGCGGCCCTTCCCATGGTAATCATGACAGGGCTAGTCTGTGAAATTGAATGGCCAAAGGGGACCTTTGACCTTTCCAGGATCAGGGCCTTTTACGTGCCCGGCGGTACTGCCCTCGAGCTGCCTCCCTGGTGTTTACATTATGTACCCATTCATGTATATGAGGAGGATGGATTCAAATGTCTCGTAATCCTTCCCAGGGGAACCAATCTGCCGCTCGATTACGAGCCGGAGCGGGAAGGCGAGGGAAAATTGATGCTTGCAAGAAATAAATGGCTTTTGGCACACCCTGACGATCAGACCTTCAGCGGCAGTGCCGCCCATTTCGGACTTGTGGGACGAAACATTGAACTTAAAACACTATAACAAGGAGAAAAAACGATGACAGGAAGAGAACGTGTGCGAACAGCTCTCGAATTCAGGCAGCCCGACAGGGTGCCGATCGACTTCGGCGGCTGTGCCCAGACAACCATACATGTGGGCGTCATCGCGAGCTTAAGGGATTACTACGGCCTCGAGAAACGGCCTGTAAAGGTCGAGGAACCTTATACCATGATGGGCAGGCTGGATGAGGACCTCAAATCCGTAATCCAGACCGATGTGGACAGTTTTCCTACCCTCTACTCCTTTTTCGGCATTGCCAGGGATGGATGGCAGGAATACACCATGCAGGACGGGCTTAAAGTGCTGGCACCGGGGAACTTCAATGTTACTACCGACGGGGAGGGGAAAATATTCATGTATCCGCAGGGAGACACCTCCGTTCCTCCCAGTGCGGTCATGCCCAAGGGAGGCTATTACTTCGACGCTCTCATGAGGCAGAAACCTCTGGACGAGGATAACCTGAAGGTGGAGGACAACCTGGAAGAATTCACCGAGATAACCCAGGATGAACTCGACTTCCTTAAAAGCCAGCTGCCTGCGAACGCAAAATCGGGCAGGGCTCTTTTCGGTGTCGTGCCGGGTGCGGGCCTTGGGGACATTGCCTGCGTACCCGCCCCGTGGATGAAGCATCCAAAAGGCATACGCGATATAGAGGAATGGTATATATCGACAGCGGCTCGGCAGGATTTCCTGCATGAGCTCTTCGATAAGCAGACGGATATCGCGCTCCGTAATTTACAGAAAATAAAGGAAACCGTGGGAGACGCCATGGACATTGCCTGGGTATGCGGTACGGACTTCGGCACACAGAATTCCACCTTCTGTTCACCGGGAACCTTCCACGATCTGTATATGCCCTACTACAAAAAAGTTAACACCTGGATTCACAGGAACACGAAATGGAAAACCTTCAAGCACTGCTGCGGTTCCATACCGGATTTCATGGAGGCATTTATAGAGTCGGGTTTTGACATCATGAATCCCGTTCAGTGGACTGCGAAAAACATGGATCCGAAATGGCTCAAAAAAGAATTCGGCGGCCGTATAACCTTCTGGGGCGGCGGTGTGGACACGCAGAAAACGCTGCCGTTCGGAACACCGGAACAGGTACGGGAAGAGGTTCTGCGCAACTGTGAAATATTCGCTCCCGGCGGAGGGTTCGTATTCAATACGATTCACAATATTCAGGCGAAAACACCTATCGAGAATGTGGTCGCCATGATTGAGGCCCTCAAAGAGTTTAACGGCACTAAATAACAAATTATTATAATTTCATATAAGGAGAAAATTATGATCAGGGATTTCTTTTATTACAACCCCGTGAAAATAGTATTCGGGGAGGGAAAACTGAACGAGGCAGGGACCTATGCGCAAGCCTACGGAAAAAAAGCCGTTATCGTGACTACCGGTAATTTTTTCAAGGAAAGCGGTCTTGTGGATCGGCTGCAGAAAATTCTGAAGGTAAGCGGTATCGATTCCCTTCATTTTCCTGACGTGGATCCGAACCCCCTCAACACCCAGATAGACAAAGGCGCCGCACTTGCAAAAGCCGCGGGCTGCGATATGGTTATCGGTTTGGGCGGCGGCAGTGCCATTGACGCGGCCAAGGGAATGGCAATCGTACTGGGTCACGGTAAACCAATCTGGAATTTCTGCATTGGGGAAAACGTGGAAACCATATCCGCCAAGACTTTCCCCATCATCGCCATAACCACCACCTCCGGAACCGGCAGCGAATGCACCCAGTGGGCGGTCATAACCAACAAGGAAACAGCAGAAAAACCGGGCATCGGCGCCGATTTCACTTTCGCGAAAGTGGCGATAATCGATCCGGAGCTCATGGCTTCCATGCCTCCGAAAATTACGGCAGCCACCGGTTTCGACACCCTGGCCCATTCAATCGAAGCCTATACCGCGGTATTGAGCACGCCCATTACGGACATGTTCTGCGAAGAGGCAATCAGGCTCTGCGGTAAATACCTGCGCCGCGCCGTAAAAAACGGCAAGGACAGGGAAGCGCGCAACGGCATGGCTTTCGCCAATTCACTGGCGGGTATATCCATATCGGTAGGTATTGTGACCCTGTGCCACGGCCTGGCGCATTCCATCGGCGGTGTTGCGGGAACCACCCACGGCGAAACCCTGGCGGCCATGACCCCCGCTACCATGCGCTTTTCCATGAAATCAAACCCGGACAAGTACAAGAACATCACCATGTTCCTCCGGGACGAGTACTGTACGGCGGACAGGTATAAAGTGGAAGACAGCATCGATGATGTGAAGACCCTCATCCGCGACCTGGATCTGGACGTTCCTCTTTCCAAGCAGGGACTAAAGGAGAAGGACATAGAAAAAGCGGCGGACGGTGTTATCAATTACATGGGCGGTTCCATTACCAACGATCCATCCATGCCGAAGCGGGAAGACATAATCAATATCATAAAACAATCCTTCTAAAAAGCGGGGACTGCAGGCATGAAGTATAATATCGAGCACATATACGCATCGCAGAGCGAAATAGGCGAAGCACCCCTCTGGGTGCCGGAAGAAGAATCATTATACTGGACGGACACGCAGTCCAATTCGATATGGCGTATGCGTCTCACCGACGGGGCCGTCATCCGGTGGAGGGTAAGTCTGCCGGTGACTGCCCTCATGCGGAGGGAGGGGGATGGTTTCCTCCTCGTAACAAAGACAGGTCTGGCTTTCTGGGAAAGCCGGACCAATGTCTGCGAACTCATCGCAAACCCCCTGGCGGGAAGGACCCATCTGTCCTTCAACGACGGGGTTATTGACAGGCAGGGCCGGCTCATAACCGGCACCATGAATCACGTGAAGCTGTCGCCCCCGGACGGCTGCCTGTACCGCCTGGACGGAAACCTGACGCTCAACCTGCTCGATTCCGGCTTGTCCGTGGCAAACGGCATCGGCGTAAGCCCGGATGGAAAAACGGTGTACCTTTCCGAACAGTTCAAAGGCAGGATTCTCACCTACGACTATGACACGGAGTCGGGTATTCTCGGGAACCGAAGGGTGTTTGCAAAGCTGCCGGAAGCGGAAGGTCTTCCGGACGGTATTACCGTGGATGCGGAAGGCTTCGTGTGGAACTGCCACTGGGGCGGGAGTCTAATCACGAGATACACTCCGGCCGGCAAGAAAGATCTGCAGATTACCATGCCTGTACCGATAATAGCATGTCTCGCCTTTGCGGGAGACGGACTTTCGGATCTGTATGTAACTACAGGCTGGTACGGCATGAACAGCAAAGATAGAAAGAAAAAATCCGGAGCAGGGGATCTATTCCGTATAAAAACCGGATTCAAAGGCCTCCGGGAGCCGCGGTTCAAAGGTTAAAAAGGGGGAGGATTATGATTGCCAAAGGATACATGGGCAGAATACTCATGGTGGATTTGACCGAAAGAAAGATTACCGTGAGGGATATGGAAGACGGGGACGCGCGGCAGTTTATAGGCGGTTCGGGGTACGGAGCAAAGCTGCTCTTCGACGCGAAGGCGGTGGACTGTGATCCTCTCGGGCCGGATAATGTTCTCATTTTTGCCGTGGGACCCCTGACGGCAACATCCCTGTTCAATTCGGACAGGTTCGACGTGATCACGAAATCGCCCCTGACCGGAATTTTCGCAGAGTCCAGCTCCGGAGGATTCTGGGCGGGCAAATTCAAGAAATGCGGCTACGACGCTCTTGTCATAAAGGGGCGGTCATCCTCCCCCGTTTACCTTTCCATTACCGACGAAAAGACTGAGATAAAGGACGCAAAGGCGTACTGGGGCATGGATACCTTTGCTGCCACCGAAGCGCTGCAGAAGGCCGAAGGCGCGGGCGTGAAAGCCGCGGTAATAGGTCCTGCCGGTGAAAATCTCGTAAAAATTGCGGGCATCGTATCTGACGGAAAACACGGCAGGCTTGCCGGACGCTGCGGCGTGGGCGCGGTAATGGGTTCGAAAATGCTCAAGGCAATCACGGCCGGCGGCACCCGCAAGGTTGAAGTGGCGGACAGGGAAAGCATAACCGCCATCAACAAAAGCCTGTCGGAGCCGATGAAGGTGAATACGCAGGGCATGGCGGACGGCGGAACGGGCGGCGGGCTCGAGGCATCCGAGGAACTGGGCAACCTGCCCGTGAAAAACTGGAGCGGCGTGCCCTGGCACGATGGCGCGAAAAAAATAACCGGTCTTACCATGGCGAAGACCCACCTGGTTAAAACCTACAACTGCGGCAGCTGCGTTATCAAATGCGGCAGGGTGGTTAAATCCCAGACCGGGCCTTACGCCGGCGAGGAAATCGGCGGTCCCGAGTATGAAACCTTGGGCCTCCTTGGTTCCAATCTGCTTATAGACGATCTGGGCGCCGTCATCACCTCCAACGAACTCTGTAACCGTTACGGCCTGGACACCATATCGACAGGCGGTGTCATCGGCTTTGCCATGGAGGCCTTCGAAAAGGGGCTGCTTACCGTGAAGGACACGGGCGGACTCGAGCTTTCCTGGGGCAATGCCGAAGCCGTTCACAGGCTGATCGAGGATATTGCCCTGCAGAGGGGCCTGGGAAAACTTCTTGGCGGAGGCGTGCGGGCCGCTGCTGAAGAGCTCGGGCCGCCGGCCGAAGAATTCGCTGCCCATATAAAAGGACTGGAACCGCCTGCCCACGACGGCAGGGCCAAATTCACCGCGGCCGTCGGCATGGCGACATCCAACCGGGGAGCCTGCCACCTGTCCGGTTTCTCCCACGATTTCGAGGAGGGAGCCGTTCTTGAGGACCTGGGATCCCCCGCCCTGCCGAGACGATTTACGCCGGAGGGCAAGCCGGAAAACGTGTTCCGCATGCAGAACCTCATGGGTATGATGGATTCCGCAATTGTGTGCAAGTTCGCCCTCTTCGGCGGGCTT
>SPDA01000015.1 GCA_004525155.1 Spirochaetales bacterium | reverse complement strand
TCCCAGCACGGTACACATAAGCCCGGAAATTTTTCTGCCGAGGGCTCGGCGCAGCGGAACCAGGAAACCCTGAATATCGAAATTATTTCCTTCCCATCCCCCCGGCCCGATTGAAACCGTATTGCAGGCCCCCGCAGCCCTTACTTCCGCTCCCGAGGCCGCTAAAAGAGGAAGAATTTTTTCCTTGAAGGGGATTGTCACGCTTAAAGCCTCAACGCCGATGCGACGGGCCAGGGCCAAAAAACCGCTCAGATCCTCCGGCGTATCCGGCAGGGGAAAGGGGACATAGACGGCGTTCATTCCCAGGGCTTTAAGGCCGGCGTTGTGTATGAGGGGGGATTTGGTGTGCAGCACGGGACTGCCGATGATGCCGAAAACACGGGTATCCCTGTTTATTGAGGAAAAGCGGTAAACTTCCTCCAGGGTTTTCGGATCAAAATGGCCGGGAGCGGTTTCCTTTTCTTCCGGTGAGAAGAAATTGAGGAAACAGCCCAGCCTGCCGCTTAAGATCCCGAAGGGGATGCCGGTCTCCCCCATGCCGATGAGGATGAAGTCGCCCCGTAAATCGAGGGATATATCGAAAAGCCGGGACAGATCCCGGACGCTGGTAATCTTCACCGCGGCCTTGGGTATGTCCGCCGGGTGTTTCCGTCCCTCCCCGATCCGCTGAAGTAAATTTTCAGGCAGTCCTGCAAAGCTGTAGAGGGACCTGATAATCCTGCCGCCAGCCTTCCGGAACGCGGCTTCTTCGACGGGCAGGAAGATGTCTTCCTCTACATCGGTAAAGGCAAAGCCCTTCCGGGCCTCGATTTTGCGGGACAGGTTTTCCCGGAGCAGCCGTACCCGTTCCTCCTCCGTTCCGGACCAGGCGCCGCCGTCTGCCTTTCTCCTTATAGTAAGGATCACGGGAAGCGGTGTCATGGCCGGAAACTTTTCAAGCAGGGGCAGTTCTTCCGGCAGCAGACGGTCCGCCCGAAGCTCTGCCGCGCCGGTGAAAGGTCCGTATTTGTTAAGGATTTCCAGATTGGCCTGAAGGGTTCTTTCAGCACAGGTCAGGACGAGGATGGACATCAGAAGTCGCCGCGGTAGATGTACAGATCGGAGAGACGGCTGCCGTTGAAAAATAAACGCATCTTCACCGGGTAGCCCCTGTCGGGCAGCCTGTAGATGACGCTGTCTGTGTCGCTGTAGAAGGGAACGCCCAGCGTGTCCAGGACCTGCTGCTTTTCCGCGTTCATGAAAAGCTGAAAGAGGGACTCTTCGTACCTGCGGTCCGCGCGGATCTGCCACACCCTGTTCCCGTACCAGTAGAGATACAGATGATTCCCGTAATAGAACACCACCGTGTCCGCCGTGCTGTCCTTTCCGCGTTCAGGATAGATTTCCAGCGGTGCGCCCAGCTCGGCGAAGGCCTGATCCGGGGTGTATCCCAGGTACCGCGACTGGTCCGCAGGCGAGCCGGTTTCTGTAAGGGAAGGGGTCAATACACGAAACTGCAGGAGGTCCTCCTCCAGCTGCGCGTTGAAATTTTCCGCGTGCAGGGAAAAAACGGAAAGAAAAAACGTGAGAAAAAGGGCATACCTCATGACGGGCTTGATTCTACCCAGGAAGCTCTTCATTTTGCAAGTGCTTTTTCAGAAGGCTCGCCTTGACTACCTGCTCCGCGTGGAATTTCTTCTTAAGGGCCAGCACCGTTTTCTCGACTTTTTTCTGCCTGTTCATGTCGTCCTCAAAAAGTTCCTGCTGGCCTTTTTCCGATTCCTTTTCCAGGGAGGAAAAACCCAGGCCGATGAGACGAATCAGGCGGTTTCCATCCCAGCGCTTGTCAAGGAGACCCGTGACTGTTTCATACAGTTCTTCCGCGGAGTGTATGGGATGCCGCAGGGTGCTCTGGGCTGTCGTGGTGGAAAAATCCTCGAAGCGCAGCTTGAGAAAAGCCGTTCTGGATGAACAGCCCTCGTCAAGAAGCCTGAACATGGTCTGGTGACAGAGATCGAGCATTACCCTGCGGATCGTTTCCCTGTCCCTTATGTCCTCTCCGAAGGTAATCTCGCTGCTCAAGGATCGTGATTTCGCTTCTTCCGCGTAAATCCCGGGATCCTGACCCCGCACGATATCGTGCAGATACTGCCCGCAGGCCTTGCCCAGCATGGCCTTAAGTATGGCAGGCGCATAGGACCTCAGCTGGGGTACCGTACCGATATTGAGCTCCGTAAGGCGTTCCAGGGTTTTTTTTCCGAGGCCCCAGAGGTCCTTGAGTTCGAGTCTGTCGAGAAAACCGATTTCGCTTCCAGGTTCGATTTCCGTAAGACCGTCGGGTTTTCCGTACTCGGATGCGAGTTTCGCAATGTACCTGTTCCCCGCGATGCCGATGGAGAGGGTGAGACCTGATTTCTTCTTTACATGGTTTTTTATTTTCTCCGCAGCCTGCCTGGGAGGGCCGAAGAGGCGGTCGGTCCCGGTCATGTCGAGGGTCGCCTCGTCAATCGAAAGCTGACGGACGCAGGGAGTAAAGGATTCGAAAAGCGTCATAACCTGTTTGGAAACTTCAAGGTATCTGTTCATCCGGGGAAGGAGGTAAACACCGTCCGGGCAGCGCCTGTAGGCCTGGGATATGGGCATGGCGCTCCGCACGCCGAATTTTCTGGCTTCGTAGGAACAGGCCGCCACAACACCCCTCGTACCCGGCCTGGCCCCGATAATGACGGATTTCCCCTTAAGCGCCGGGTTGTCATTCTGCTCCACGGATGCGTAAAACGCGTCCAGATCCACATGAAAAAATATTTTTGTACCCTGTCCGTTCATGGCTGTCTACTGAAGTTTGTAGGTTCCGGCAACCTTGAGTCTCGTGGTCAATCCGAACCTGTCACCCTGTATTCTAAGGGTGTAGGGGAGCTCTGTATAGATTGTTTCCAGTACCGCTTCCACGGGCGTTTCCACCGGCAGGGTGATATCAATTCGCAGGGGGTTGGGCGGAAAATCACCCACGTGGATTACCGCCTTCCGTTCCTCCGGCCGGATGGTAAAGGGAAAACCGCAGTCGTAAATGAGAACATCCTGCCCGAAGAGAAGCGACAGGCTGAAACGGGCCGGGGTTCCGGCGGCCCTGATCCAAAGGGTGTACTGGTTCCGTCCCAGGAAATTTTCCTGCGCCCGGTCGAATTCCACAAAGACCGGCAGGGATTGGGGCAGAAAGGAAGCGGTTCCGTGGGGGCCGGTAACGGTAAAATTGAAGTCATCCGCAAGGACAGCCATCCCTTTCATCGACGAAGGGCTCTCGATAAGGATATTTCTTTCTTCCGCGTCCATATTGATGAAGTCCCTGTAGAGGACCGGCTGGGGCGAGGATTCATTGAAAGGCATGTACCGTACCGTGTAAATGAGGAGCGCGATGGTTATGCCCCCGGTAAGGGAGTACAGTACGGCAGGCGCCGCATTCCGCAATCTTCCGCCGCTGCCGGCAAAGGCGAACCCCAGGCGGATTATCATGAGAAGGAAAGGCAGCAGAATCGCGGAGAGCAGAAGGTTGCCCGGAATCCGGGAGTTTATAAGGTAGGCAGCGAGACCGACGGCCTTGAGTGAAAAAATGTCATAACCAATCTTGAAAAGCCAGACCGGCGCGAAGAGCAGGCAGACGAGTTTCATGAAGCGGTTCCGGAAAATAGAAAAAAGAATTGCCCAGAAAAAAGCCCAGATAAAATAATAGGCAAAACTGATGTTGATAATGGCGGTCAGCACCACGCAGACCAGCATGAAGAATATGGCGGTCATGGAGTAGAAATTCCGGTTACGCGGAAAACGTATCCGCCGGAGAAACCTGAAAAACGGAAAAAACAGGGAAAGGGCTATGGAAATTTTCAGGATGAACATGAGATAAGGCGTGTATTTCCAGAGATCGGGAAAATTCCTTAATCCCGACATGATGCGCAGCACTTCCGTTGCGAGAAACAGAAAGAAGAAAATGAGACCAGCAAAAATAATAAGGGTGTAGGAATATTTGAGAAAATTTATGAGGTATTTGACAAAACGTTTCTTAGCCAGAACGATATAGAGCAGCGGAAGGGTGAGAATAACGAGGTAGAGCAGAAGAAGGCTCTTTTCAGGGATGATGACGGGTTTGTCACGCAGCTGAAAGAACAGGTAATGTCTGTCCCACTCCCCGGGAAATCCGTCGGCGCCGGATTCGAGAAACCTGAATAAAAACTGGTACCCCGCGTAAAACCAGCCGCTTCTCTCCATGGCTGAAGGCCCTGTCCCCGCCGTGCCGCCGGATGCGCCGGGGGCTGTGTATTCCCCTTCAAGCATGACGCCGGGATAACCGGCTTTAAGGTACGGATCCAGAAGGGTGGCGGTGTCCGCCAGGCCCATCCGGAAAATCTGGTTCTGATTTCCCAGAATGGTAAAGGGTATCTCTGCATCCGAAATCGAGGTAAAGAGTCTCCGGATAAGCCAGTAGGGAGCGACTTCCCCCCTCGTTCCGGTTTTAAAAAGAATCCGGGATGGGACGTCCTTGAAGTTGAAGTACAATACCGTGGCCGGAGCTGAAGGATAGAAGGAACCGAGGAACAGCCGTGTTCCCAGCTGCGTTCCCGGCTGGACGCCGGTCGGGATGTCTCCCTGGGGCGGCAGCTGGAATTCAGCCCCGAGGAACAGTACCTGAACGGTAACGGGCAGTTCCCTGGCGAGGGAACAGGCTTTAATGAATCCCAGGGCAAAGGCGAGATTCACGGCGCCGGAACTGGAATGAGTTTCATCTGCCGGGTGATTGAGAGGGAAAATACAGAGGAGCGTATCATCGAGCTTTCCCTTCAGTGTTACGGAAAGGGATTGAGAGAAGGAATGTCCCCCCTCCATTTCTGAAAAATCCTGTATTTCCCAGGGTACCCGGGCAAGGGTAAGTTCCTCCTGGATATAGGCAAGCGCCCGGTGTTCCCCTTCGGAACCCTCGAAGCGGGGATAACAGTCCGAGAAAAAGGCGGTATTTTTTTCAATTTCTTCGGCGCTGAAATATATTGGGCTTTGAGAAAACAGGGGAATTGCCGATACTATATATAGAACAACGATACAGGCGGAGTATTTCATTATGTTTGTTTCGCTGCAGCGGATAACCCCAGGATTCAATCGTCAAGGAGTTTTCATCAGCCCTGAAATTATTATATAGTAAAGGCCGCAGGCTAGCAATGTAGTCCGTATTGTTTTTACCAAACCACGTTGAAGGACAGGTCCATGGAACTATTACCGGAGATAGAAAATAGGCAGAGCATTCGGAAATTTACTAATAAAACAGTAAACAAGGAACAGCTTAAACGCATTGTTGAAGCCGGGAGAAGGGCCCCGTCCGCGAAAAACCGGCAGCCCTGGCGTTTCGTCGTCATCACGGACCAGGAGCTCAAGGAAAAAATCAAGGTTGCGGCCTTTAACCAGGAATATGTCTCCGAAGCCGGGGCAATTATTGCTGCCTGTTCGACCAATATCGACTACAGGATGCCCAACGGCCAGCTTTCCCATCCCATCGATATCAGTTTTGCCATGGCTTTCATGATGCTTCAGGCCGTCCACGAGGGCCTCGGCACCTGCGTCATCACCACTTTCGACGAACAGGAGGTCAAGGACATGCTTACTGTTCCCCATTCGATGCGTGTCATCCTTCTGCTGCTCGTTGGCCATACCGCGGAAACGCCTTTTCCCGAATCGAGAAAATCTTTCGAACGGATTTCAGTCTTCAATCACTGGTAGGGAAATTCACAGGGAAAACCTGAGCGCTTCCCGCTCCCGGTGCCTTTCGAAGCCGAGTTCGATGAGCCGGTCAAGCAGTTCCGGGTAGAGGAGCCCAGCGGCTTCGCACATTCTGGGAAACATGCTTATGTCTGTAAACCCGGGTATCGTATTTATCTCGTTGATGAAGATTTCGCCGGTATGTTTCTCGATAAAAAAGTCAATTCTTGCCATACCGCTCATATCGAGAACCTGGTAGGCTTTCGCCGCTATTTCCCGAATCCTGGCGCTCTCTTCCGCGGTAAGCCGGGCGGGAACCTTGAACTCGGCACCGTCCGGATCCGTGTATTTCGCGCTGTAATCGTAGAATTCATGACGGGGAATCACCTCCCCGGGCGGAAACACGCGGATTTCCCCGCTGCCGACGACGGAACACTCTATTTCCCTGGCGGATACGGCTTTCTCTATCAGCACCCTGGTATCGAACTCGAAGGCCGAGGAAAGCGCCGCGTGAAGGTCTCCTGCGGATTTTACCTTGGCAATACCCACGGAAGAACCTGCGCAGACAGGTTTGACAAAAAGGGGCAGGCACAGCTTATCCGCTGCCGCGAGAGCGGAGGCAGGGTTTCCGGCATATTCGGTTTTGGACAGGCAGACGGAAGGGACCACGGGCAAACCGCTGTAGTGCCAGATAAATTTAGCCTTTTCCTTGTCCATCCCCAGGGCAGAGGCGAGGACCCCGGGCCCCGCATAGGGTATGTCCATTAAATCGAGGAGCCCCTGCAGGGTGCCATCCTCGCCGAAGGTTCCGTGCAGCACGGGGAAGATGAAATCCAGGCGCAGCTGCGCGCCCTTTACGAAAAATCCCCTGCCGGGAACGAGGGTTACGCGGTTTTCTTCCGCCTGCTCAAGGGGCAGGGAAGGGCCGCCGCAGCTTTCGAAGGTCTGGAAAAACCAGTCTCCGGTTTTTGATATCCCCACGGGAACGGGGAAATACTTGTTTCTGTCAAGATACCTGAAAATCGAGGCTGCGGAGCGGAGGGAAACTTCATGCTCCCCGGACCGTCCCCCGTAGAGAAGGCCGCAATGAATCTGTTCCATATGATGGCATTTTTTCAAATTCCTGCTAAAATATCAAGGCGGCCCGGTTCAAAATGCCTGTAAATATGTCGATACTGAATCATATGAGAATGGTATGCCTCGTTAATGCGCTGGATCTTACCAGCCGCGCCTTCGAAGCTCTCGATGGAGAAGACTCCGCTTTCGGCAGGGTCCTCGCCTATGCCCGGGCGATTCCCGGCATCGAAGAGGTGTTTGTCCTCGGGAAAGAGGGAGCGGAAATAACTAAGCTTCCGGAGGGAACGCGGTTTTTGCCTGTATCCCGGCAGGGATGGCGGGATGCCCAGCTCATCGACAGGATGATGGATATTTCCGATGGATACGACGCCCTCGTGTACGTCTTCGGCGATTGTCCCCTGCTCAATGTGCCCTTGTGTATCACCATGTGTGAAAACCACCGGAAATACTTTGCGGAGTACAGTTTCGCGGACGGTTTCCCCTACGGCCTGGCTCCGGAAATAATCAAACCCGGCATCCTGCCCGTGCTGAAAAAACTGGAGGAACAGGGGCGGAATAAGGAACCGGACGCCGGTTACAGACCCGTAAGCAGGGAATATATTTTTTCCCTGATACAGAAGGACATAAACGCCTTTGAAATCGAAACTGAATTATCCCCCAGGGACATGCGCTTGCTCAGGGTCAGCCTTACCTGCGATACCAGGCGGAATACCCGGATGGTGCGGGAAATTCTCAATTTCAGGGCGGATTCCATAGATTCCCTGCTCGGGACCATCGCATCCCGCCAGGAGGTCCTCCGTCAGGTCCCGGCCTTTTACAACATTCAGGTTTCCGGGGGCTGCCTGCAGTCCTGTTCCTACTGCCCCTATCCGAAGTTCGGGGGCGACATCCTGGCTGACCGCGGATTCATGGCCGCCGGAGCATTTACAGGCATCCTTGAACAGGCGGAGGCGCTGTCGGAAGACGCGGTGATATCCTTGAGCCTCTGGGGAGAACCCTCCCTGCATCCGGACCTGCCGGGACTCGTCAAGGCCGTATTGTCCCGCCGTGATTTCAGGCTGGTGATCGAAACGTCCGGGCTCGGATTTACGCGGGCTAAGCTCGAAGCACTGCGCGACGCGGCGGTTTCCGCGGCTGACGTACCGGGAGGCGAAGGTCTCCCCCTTAAAGACCGCCTCTCATGGATTGTTTCCCTCGACGGCGGTGACGCTGACATGTACGGGACTCTCCGCGGAAAAGGATTCGAGGAGGCCGCGGCCTGTGTCGATGAGCTCATGGATCTGTTTCCGGAGTCCGTGTATGTCCAGGCGGTCAGGATGAGGGAAAATGAGGACGGGCTCGAACGGTTCTTCAGGGATTGGAAAAAACGCACCGACCATGTCATCATCCAGAAATACGACTGGTTCTGCGGTTATCTGGAGCAGAAAAAGGTCGCGGACCTGTCGCCCGTGGGCAGGTTTCCCTGCTGGCACCTTAAACGGGACATGAACATACTCCTTGACGGCGCCGTTCCCCTGTGCAGGGAGGATGTCAGAGGAGCTCACGTACTGGGTAATGTATGGAAAGACGGGCTCGAGGAGGTCTGGAACCGCATGAGGGACTATTACATCGGGCATATTGAAAAAAAATATCCGCCCCTCTGCGAGCAATGCGATGAATACTACACCTACAACTTCTGAAAAATGGTCCACCTCCTACACGGTGGTCGGGGGAAAAACCCTCGGTTCCAAGGGCTGCATGCCGGGGGAGCTTTCCGTCGTGGTCCTGGGCAGAAGCGGAAAAATCTTCCGCCGCGAACTTCTCGTCGCCCTGGACAAGGCCGGAGTATCGGATATCATTTCCATGGAAGGCACCAGCGCCTCCTACGATGTGGAACAGATGTCCATCACCTTCCCCAGGGTACGGTTTCTCATCCTGCACAAAGAGGTGAGCACCGGGGAACAGGTCAACATCGGCATATCCGAGGCAAGGGGCGATAATGTTCTGGTGCTTAAGGACGACATGCGGATTACCACCACTCTCATTTCCTCCAGGCTTATGGAAAAAATCATAACCGCGGGAAGCCTCTGCACAGTCCCTGTTCTTCTCAACCAGAAAATCGAATCCATCCCGAGTATCCAGGCGCCGGCGTTTTTCAGAAAAAACCTGAAAGTCATGCAGCTCCTCCCGAGAACCGACGGCATTGAATCCCTCTTTCCTTTCGATTACGCGGGCATCTACAACAGGGAAAAGTTTCTCGGCATTTACGGGTACGACGGGACTCTCCTTAACCCCTACTGGCAGAAAATGGATTTCGGGTTCCGCGCCCATATGTGGGGTGAGCGCATTACCTGCCTTACCAGTTTCAAGCTTACCTATCTGGGCGACATTCCGGCGGAGGACGCTACCCCGGATGAAAGCTATAAATTCTTTTTTCTTAAAAATCTTTCCATCCGCTTCACGGGCGATTCGGGGGTTCTTCCTTCCGCCCGTTTTCTTTCTTTTATGTTCAAGGCGGGCGCCGGGTTTCTGCGGGCGCTGCGTGACTTCAATATGGTCAGAAAATGGGTGGAAGCGAACGCGTTCCGGTTTCAGTCGGACGCGAGAAGCGTTACCGAACTCTGGGAGATACCTCACCATGAAGGATAAACAAAGGATATGCGTGTTTCTTCAGGCAAGGCTCGATTCAGTCCGGCTTCCGAATAAGGCCGTAATCACTCTTGCCGGAAAGACGGTCATCGAGCATGCCATGGATGCCCTGAAAAAGGTTCCCGCCGGCGTCCATGCACTGCTTACGGATGCGGCCAGCGCGCCGGTTCTCTCCGGCCTGGCGGAAGCCTGCGGGTTTGAACTTTTCACTGGACCCAAGGAGGATGTTCTGCTGCGGTTCAGCCAGGCTGCTGAATTTTTCGGCGCCGATGTGATTGTCAGGGCAACAGGCGATAATCCTCTCGTTTCACGGGAGCTTGCGGAGCTCCTTCTTGATCAGTCCCGGGAGCGGGGCGCTGATTACGGCGGGTTTCTGGGTATGCCCCTGGGGTTGGGGGTGGAATATCTTTCCCGATATGCCCTTGACGCGGCAGCTGCGGAAGCGGCGGATCCCTATGAACGGGAACACGTGGCTCCTTTCATCATCCGACGGCCGGCCCGGTTCCATGTCCATGAACCCCCGGCACCGGACGAATTCCGGCACGAGGCGCGTGTAACTCTCGATACAAGGGAAGATTATGGATTTCTAAGCCGTATATTTTCGTCCCTGTACCGAGGAGAAACAATTGGAACGGCGGAACTGATCACCTGGCTGAAACAGAACACCCCGGCACCGAATCCCGACAGGCTCTGCGTCCCCTGAACATCCTAATTCTGCCCGCGACGCACCGCGGCCACGGTTCGGGACACCTCCGGCGCTGTGCGGACCTTGCCGTGAAACTGGGACCCAAGGCTTTTCTTTTTATTCCCGAACCTCCGTCCCCCGCCTACCGATCCCCGGAAGAAATTTACCCGCTGCTTAAGAGCTTCCCACCCAGCCGCATAGTAACCGGCAGGGAAGGGGTTCCGCCGGGACCCTGGAACATGATTGTTCTGGACTGCCGCATAACGGATTTCCGGATTTTCGCGGGGCTTCCATCCGGGACGCTTGCCGTGAGCCTGGACGAAGGCAGCAGAAAACTGAGGCGGCTGCTTCCCTTTCTTATCGACACCCTGCCGCTGCCCCCCTCCTTCGGTCCGGCGAATGTGTCCTCCACGGCATTTCTTTCCCTTCCCGCGGCGGAAAAGATGAAAAGCGGCGAAGGGGGGCGCGGAATTCTCGTAACCTTCGGCGGCGGAGACAGGGAGAGGCTGGGTCTCCGTACGGTCCGGTGGCTATCGAAAACCGGGATGGTTCCCGGCATGCCCGTTACCTGGATTACCGGCGTTTTTGACGGTGATGGGACAAGGAGCGGCCTTCGGCCGGGAAGAACGCATCTGCCGGATAATGTTTCCCGGGTACCCGAAATCCCCGATTTGAAAAACAGGCTTGCGGATTACGGCCTGGTTATTACCAAGTTCGGCCTCCCCGCTTACGAAGCCGTCCAGTCCGGATGTTCCGTCCTCCTTGTCAATCCCGGGCCGTATCACAGGCGGCTTTCGAGGCTTGCCGGTTTTCCGGAGGCGGGGACGGGGAGATTCCGGTCCCTGCGGGGAAAACGGTACCTTGGTCAGGCGCTTGGAGGATATCCCGGTTACCGTAAAAGGCTGGAAAACCTGAAGGTCAGGACTCCCTTGAGCCTGGCGGGATTTATTGAAAGTCTTTCGGCCGGTCCGCGTTATTACGACTGTCCCGTCTGCGGCGGAACATCAAATCCTGCGGTCCGCAGGCTTCCGGACAGAACATACTTTGCCTGTTCCTCCTGCTCCGCTATTTACCGCCAGCAGTTTTCCGGCAGTCAGGAGGAGTACGGCGAAAGTTATTTTTTCGAATCCTACCGCAGGCAGTACGGAAAGACCTACCTCGACGATTTTGAACATATCAGGTCCATGGCGGTTCCGAGGCTCGAAACTATCGGCAGGCTTGCGGGAAAAACCTCCGGAACCCTGCTCGATGTGGGCTGCGCCTACGGGCCCTTTCTCGAGGCGGCCAGGAAAGCCGGTTTTACCCCTTCCGGCATGGATATCTCCCCGGCCGCGGCCGCCTGGGTGCGGGAGAAGCTTTCTATACCGGCGGCGGCGGGTGATTTTGCCCGGGACGATGAATTCGTCCCTGCCGGCTTTGATGTTATAACCATGTGGTATGTGATCGAACATTTTGAAAGGACCGGCCCGGTGCTTTCAAAAGTGAACAGGCTTCTTAAAAAAGGCGGCGTATTCGCCTTCTCCACGCCGACCTGTCTCGGCGTAAGCGGCATGCAAAACCCCGGGCTTTTTTTTCAAAACAGTCCCAAGGATCACGTTACGGTTTTAAGTCCATCCATGGCGCGGAGAATTCTCCGTCGTTATGGTTTCAGGCTCAAACATGTCAGGATAACCGGCCTGCATCCTGAACGGTTTCCAGGAGGCGGCATGCGGGGAACCCGGGTCATACTGCTGAAACTTATATCCGTGTTTTTTCCTTATTTTGTGCTGAGGCTGCGCGAAACTCCGGCGGCAAATACGCCGATACTTAAAACAGGCGACGGCTGTGAAACAGGCGCCGGTCTGAGGAAGTTTCTTACAGGGTTGTTCAGGCTGGGGGACACCTTCGAAGCCTACGCGATAAAGGTAAGTGATCTATTCTGAAGGACAAGTCAATACTCATTCTGGGCACCGGCGTAATGCAGATACCCGCTTTAACAGCGGCGCGGAAAATGGGCCTCAAGGTTTATGCGGCGGACGTAAACGACAAGGCGCCGGGAATTTCCCTTGCCCACGAATTTCTCCATGTCGACCTGAGGAACAGGGAAGAAATGGCGGAAGCGGCGGCAGCCATCGCACGGAGCGGCGGTCTTCATGGTGTATTTACCGCCGGCACGGATTTCTCCACCACCGTGGCCTGGGTGGCGGAAAAACTCGGGCTGCCGGGAATTTCCTACGAGACCGCGCTCAACGCCACGGACAAGGCAAGGATGAGAGGGGTGTTTTCACGGGCGGGTATTCCCTCGCCGCCTTTCTGTCTCGTGGAAGGTACCGCGGACAATCTCCCCGAAGCGGACCTGCCCCCCCTGCCGGTAGTTGTCAAACCGGTGGATAATATGGGAGCCAGGGGCATCCGCCGCATTGATAACAGGGACGATCTCGGGGAAGCGGTAACCGCTGCCCTGGCTTTTTCCGGCTCCCGGCGGTGCATTGTGGAAGGCTACATACCGGGACCCGAATTCAGTATTGACTCGCTGGTATACCGGGGGAGGATCACGGTATGCGGGTTTGCCGACAGGCACATCGTGTTTCCGCCCTGTTTCGTGGAAATGGGTCATACGATTCCCAGCGTTCTGGATGATAAAACAAGGGACCGGATTGTTGAAGTATTTACAGCCGCCGCCCTGGCGCTCGGAATAGATAACGGGGCCGCCAAGGGAGACGTTAAGCTGTCGCCGGAGGGGCCCGTCATAGGGGAGATCGCCGCCCGGCTTTCGGGGGGGTACATGTCGGGCTGGACGTACCCCTATGCCAGCGGTGTTCCTCTTACCGAGGCTGCTCTGCG
>SPDA01000419.1 GCA_004525155.1 Spirochaetales bacterium | reverse complement strand
GTTTAAAATCTGAATCTAAGGCCCGATTCCAGGGCCGGGTGCGGAAGCATAAAGCCGTTGTAGGGATATTCTCCGAAAACCCCCGCCCGGATGTAGTAGGACAGGGGAGCAGCCGTCTGCCTGCCGAAATCCAATCCGCCTCCGATAAAGGCGGAAAAGACAAGCCGCGGGTGCAGGGGTACCGTGCCGGGTACAGTATTCCCGGCCGCATCGGAAACATAGACATCCCCGTCCGGGCTTCGAACAAGGCACCCCAGGCCGATCAGCAGGTCTCCGAAAAAACCGGGCTTCGCTGTAAACCTGTTAACGATGCCGGGCTCAAAAAAAGCCGCCTGGTGATTGCGGATATGGATATACCATCCCGCTCTTCCGGCAAGAGCCAGTTCGTACCAGGCTGTTGAATAAAGCCGATATTCAAGGCCCAGGGAAAATCCCGGGTGGGTAATCATCTCCCCGAAATAGGAGACGCTGAGGCAGAGCCGGCCGCCGGGAGTATCTTCGGCTGCGGCTTCCTGGGCGGACAAAGAACAGGTTGCAGCCGCGGCGGCAAGGATCAGAAGGACGGCGAGGGGGCTTTTCATCTGAAGGCCTCGACAAAACCGGTAAACTCCGCAAGAAACAGGTCCGGCTGGTCAATGGCGGTGTTATGGCCGGAATCGGGAATTATCCGCAGGCGCAGGTCGGCAGGCGCGGTGCCCAGCCGGTCAGCGGCGTTTTCCGCCATCTGCACGGGACTGTTTTTATCGTACGCGCCCCAGAGAAGGAGAACGGGCAGGGTAATAGCCGGCATGATAGGGTTCAGATCGAGTGTGAGGATATTGAAATTTTTTACCAGCATCCCCGGATTCAGGAACATGGCAAAGGAAAGGGGCGAAAGGAAGATGTCCCCGCTGTCCGGGCCTGAGTATTCCCCCGGATAGGGGCTGGGCGTAAATTCAAAGGGATGAGCGTTCAGCAGGTAATCGGCATATGCATAATAATCTTCCGCGGACCAGAGGGCGGGATCAGGCTTCTCCGACAGCAGGGAAACCGCCCCGGACCAGTAATCCCTGTCAGCGCCCGCGGCAATTCGGCCCTCGGCGTAGGCGAGGACAAGTTCTGAGGAGAGTTCCATGAGCAGCGGCATATTGTGTCCTCCGCCTTCCTCGATGAAACCGCTTATCTTATTCTGCCGAACAGGGTCCGTAAGGTAGGCGGTACCCAGGGTTCCGCCCCAGCTTATCCCGTAGATGAACAGGGCTGAAGGTTCGTAGTTCGCGATAACCGCATCCGTCAGCAGATCGAGGTCCAGTACAAAATCGTCCGCCGTGAAGGTGGTAGCTGCGGCGTTTCCCTGGCTTATGCCGGAACAGCGCTGGTCCCAGTAAACCAGGGCATACTTTTTTTCCAGCTCCTTCATCGCGTAAAAGTTGCAGAGGTATGAGGCCGTGCCGCCGGGACCGCCGTGGTTCACGATGATAAAGACGCCGGAATCCGTATTGCCCCGAACCCAGGCGGGCATTTCCGCTCCGGCGCGCGAGATAAAAAAATAATCGCCCTCGGTAAAGTAGTGGGAGCATGAAAAAAAGGAGAGAACGGCAATCAGCAGGACCGTCAGGTGATTCTTCATTACCGTGCGTCAGTATACCAATATTTTTCCGATATGCCCATCGCCCCGGAAGGTACTTGTGTAGCGAAAACAGAAAAACTGTGTTAGTTTGTACTTTCACACATGAAGCGCAAGGAAAACCATCGTATGATAGAGTTGTCGGAAACGGATTTTTCGCAGAATGGACATGGAGACGTACTGATTTCCTTACTGGATGCCTACGCGGCCGAACTCAGGGAGGGTGATTCCCTGCCGGAATACGCCCGGAGCAATTTAATCGGGGAACTTGAAAAGAGACCCGGCATCCATACGGTCCTGGCTTTCATCGACGGTACGCCTGCGGGTTTTGCCATAAGCATAGAAGGATTTTCGACCTTTGCCTGCAGACCTCTTCTCAATATTCATGATGTATTTGTACTGCCCGCCTTCCGCGGCAGGGGCATCTCCAGGCTGCTGCTTGCCGAAACCGAGAAAATCGCCAGGCGTTTAGGCTGCTGCAAACTTACCCTGGAAGTGCTGGAGAATAACGCGCCCGCAGTCCGCCTGTACGAGACCAGCGGGTATGCCGGATACGAGCTGGACCCGAAACTGGGGAAGGCGGTTTTTCTGCAGAAAAAAATCGACTAAACCTAAATCTTGTACGCAGCGGCTAACCACAGGTTCAGGATGCGGGCGCTCTTCCTGAAACGATACGGTCAACGGGGTTTATAAAGGATTATCAATATGGGCCGCCTTCCATCACCCGGTTTGCCATTGTCCACGGAATTTTGTATACTCCCTATCCTGTAGGCTGCTTAATTAGAAAACTCGAGGAGACAAACTTGAATATAGCGAAACGCGTCGTCATTACGGGAATGGGAACGGTGAATCCGCTGGGATTAACGGTCAAGGATACCTGGGAAAAAATAATAAATGGTAAAAGCGGGATCGGGCCCATCACGCGGTTCGACGCCTCCACCTGTAATTCCAGGGTAGCTGGAGAGGTAAAGGACTTCGATTTTCGTTCCTGTTTTCCGGAAGATTTCGTACGGACAGCGAAAAGGCTCGGGACCTTCGTGCATTACGCCGCCGCAGGCATGAAGGAAGCGCTGACACAGTCCGGCCTCGACATAGCGAAAGCGCCGGAGCAGGTGGGCATCTGCATAGGCTGCGGCATGGGCGGGGTCAAAATTCAGCATGAAAACTCCGCGGCCCTTATTGCCGGCGGCGGCAGAAAGGTGAGCCCCTTCTATATACCCGGCACCATCGGCAATATCGCCTCCGGTTTCCTTAGCATGGTCTACGGCATCAAGGGTCCCAATCTGTCGACCCAGACCGCCTGTGCCACTGCGAACCACTCCATCGGCGTTGCCCTCCTGATGATCCGGGCGGGCATGGCAGACGCTTTTATTACCGGCGGAACCGAATCGGTGCTTGACGAGGTTATCGTACACGGATTTGCAAACATGCGGGCCCTGTCTACGAAATACAACGACACGCCGGAAAAGGCTTCAAGACCCTACGATACAGGCAGGGACGGGTTCGTGATCGCCGAAGGGGCCGGGGTCCTGGTGCTGGAGGAATACGAACAGGCTAAGAAGCGGGGCGCGGACATCATCTGCGAAGTGCTGGCCGTGGGAATGTCC
>SPDA01000554.1 GCA_004525155.1 Spirochaetales bacterium | reverse complement strand
TGGAGATTGCCGAGGATTATGAGTACTGGCTGCGGATTACGGCCAATTATGATATCGGCTACATCGACGAGGCGCTGACTGTCAAAAGGGCCGGGCACGGCGGCCAGTTGTCCGAAAAGTACGGGCAGATTGAGCTGTACCGCATCCGGGCGCTCAAACCCCTGGTGGAGGGAGCCTTCTTTTCGGGCCCGCAGCTGAAAACGGCTGCAGCGGAGCTTGCGCGCAAGATGCGGGTTTACGCCGCCGGCTGTGAAAAACGCGGCAGGCAGGAGGAAGCGGAGCGGTGGCGTGAAGAAGAAAAACGGTTTATGTAATAACTAAACGCAGTTACTATTGCATATAGTAATACTATATGCAATACTGATTGCATATGGTAAAAAGAGATTTTTGGATAAATAAAATAGAGCGGCTTTGGAAAAATCGTTCAGTTATCTGGCTTTCCGGTGTCCGCAGGGTTGGTAAAACCTGCTTATGCAGATCATTGGAGAACATCGAATATTTCGATTGTGAACTTCCCAGCACAAGAAGGATAATGGAATCGCCTGAGATGTTTCTCAAGTCCGCCATAGGGAAAAGGATAGTTATCGACGAAATCCACCGGCTGTCGAATCCTTCTGAGCTTTTAAAAATTTCGGCCGACCATTTTCCAGCTCTCCGTATTATTGCGACAGGGTCGTCAACCTTAAGCGCTTCCGCCAAATTCAAGGATACGCTGACCGGCAGAAAAGAATCGCTATTACTTACTCCCCTGCTGTGCAGCGAACCGGATTTCTTCAAGAATTTTAATCTCGAGGATAGGATGCTCAAAGGCGGATTACCTCAATACTTCCTGCAGGATTCAGCCGGTTCCGCGAGTTTTCAGGAATGGCTTGATTCTTATTGGGCGAAAGACATCCAGGAGTTGTTTCGTCTTGAAAAACGGCACGCGTTCATGAAACTGCTGGAATTGGTATTTTTAAACAGCGGCGGTATGTTTGAAGCAACAAGATATGCCAAACCCTGCGAGATAAGCCGACCTACTGTTGGAACGTATCTCGATGTTTTGGAAACCACATCGTTAGTGCATATTATACGCCCCTTCAATACAAAAAGAAAGTCGGAGATAGTTTCCGCCCCGAAAGTATATGCCTTCGATACGGGTTTTGTATGTTTCAATAAAGGAATTGAGTCAATCCGTCGGGACGATTATGGACTTTTGTGGGAACACCTGGTATTGAACGAAATAATCGGGCGTCTGCAGACTAAAAAAGTGTATTATTGGCGGGACAAACAAGGACACGAGATTGATTTCATTCTCCGGGCTTCCGAAAATGCTCCTCTGGCGGTAGAGTGCAAATGGTCGGCGGAAGATGCTTCTCCTTCGAATTTAATTATTTTTAGAAAATTGTATCCTGAAGGAAAAAACTTCATAGTCGGCAGAGACATTATCAGGCCGTATACACGCGATAGCAAAGGCATTTTGATTACCTATACGAACCTCGAGGGGTTGATCCGGGAATTGGAAGTGTCCGGCCGGTTCCTGTAGACCGGATTTACCCTGTATATTACACTTTTACGGTATAAACCATGCAGGAGGTATTATCATGAAAAATCTCTCCGCGGCATGCCTGCTATTAATCGTATCCGCTGCTTTTTTACCTGCAGAAACTTCCGCTCCCCTTACCGTCAATCCCGGCGCCGGCGCGAATATCGAAATTACGACCGGATTGATGGGTTCCCTCTCCTTCGCGCAGGCCGGTTTCAATCTTCCCCAGTTCATTAAAAACTTCAGCATCGGCGCGAAGTTCAGGGCGTTAAGTTCCCTTACCTGGGCAACCTTCATCAACATGGAAACCGGGGAATCCGTGTCCTTTCACCCCGTGACGGTCGGCGGCGTCCTTACCCTGGGCGGCACTTCGCCGGTTATCCGGGAGCTGTTCAGGCCCTACGGCTATTTTGAGACACTCCTGGGGTATTCCTTTACGCCCTGGGATGATCTGATCTACGGCACCGGCAACCTCATCGGGCCCAATTTCACCTTCGGGGTGTTCGGCGTCTTCGGGCTCGAATTTTTTACCGGCAGACACATGTCCGTTATCGTCGAGTCCGGCGGGGGCTTCAAGAGCCTGAAGGTGCCTGAGGAAAATGCCTACGCTGTCGCCTCGTCCTGGCTCGGGAGCGGCGTGACCTTCAGGATGGGGATGCGGATTTATCCTTGAAAGGATACACATTCTCTTAGAAACTGCCCGCCGAAGGCCGCCATTTTAACTGGACCCACGCCGTTTACCTCGAGCATTTCCGCCTCATTTTTCGGCATGCGCGCACACATGTCTGAAAGGGTTGCGTCCGAAAAAATCATGAAAGGGGGTTTACGGGATTCACGGGCGATTTCCATGCGTAATGTTTTAAGCCGGCCGAGAAGAACGCCGTTTACAGGGCCCGCAGCGTTTTTGGACGACGTGTCCGGCACTGTGCTGCCGCCGCGGGAGGATTTTTTCGGTTTATGCAACTCCGTTACCCGGCGCTTTGAGGCAGTCTTCTGTTTTGCCGTGGTGAGAAGTGAATCGAGGATGGTAAAAGATTTT
>SPDA01000134.1 GCA_004525155.1 Spirochaetales bacterium | reverse complement strand
TGCAGGGCAGGCAGTTCTGGGCGGAGGTTTCCACCGGCTTAAGGGACAGCAGGATGCGGTCATAGTCGAGCACCGCCCTGGTGAAGGTTCCCTCACTTAAGGGACATTTGAGCAGTATCCCGCCGGAATTGAAAAGCGTGAAATAGGAAGTTTCCTGTTCCATGGTACCTGGGAGGATGTTTTCAAAAAGCGGACGGGTCCCGCCCTCCTCCAGGTGTACGAGGCGGTCGCAGACCCGGTAGGCGAAGGGAAGGTTGTGGGTGCTGATAATGATGGTGGTACCTGTTTCGCCTTTTATAACACGGAGCAGGTTCTCGATTCTGCCTGTATGGTGTTTATCCACGCCTGCCGTGGGTTCATCGAGCAGCAGCACCTCCGGGTCAAGTGCAAGCGCCCTTGCCAGGGCAACGCGCTGGGCCTCTCCGCCGGAAAGCGCCAGAGCCTTGCGTTTTCCGAAATCCTTAAGTCCCACGATTCCGAGAGTGGCGGCGACCTTTTCACGAATTTCAGCGGCCGGGAGCTTCCGCATGCGGAGTCCCAAAGAAACATTATCGTACACGGACCCGGTAAAAAGCAGGGGTGACTGGTGCAGGTACACGGTCTTAAGCCGGACATCTTCCGAGCCGGCAATCGGGCTTCCCTGAAAACTGATTGAACCGGACCAGCCTGTCAGGAGCCTGTTGAGAATCTTTAGAAGTGTCGTTTTTCCGGAACCGTTGGGACCGAGGAGCACGTGTATTTTCGCTTTTTCAAAATCGAGCTGTTGTATGGACAGTACGGGGTCACGGCCGAAGGAGAACAGCAGATTTTTAATTTCATAAACGGGGGCTGCCCCTGGCGCGGTACCGGCTGCGGGAATCCCCGGAAGGGCTTTACCGGTCATGGCGCACCGCGTAGTGCAGGATGCCGTTTATGACAAGCGCAAGTATCATGAGTATGAAGCCAAGGGCCAGACCTGATTCAAACTCCCCTTTGCTCGTTTCCAGGGCTATGGTTGTTGTCATCGTTCTCGTGTAAAACCGGATGTTGCCGCCCAGCATCATGGAAATGCCCACCTCGCCCAGGACCCGTCCGAAACCGGCAAGCAGAGCTGAAATGATGACGAACCTGCCTTCAACGATCGCGGCTCGTACCATGTTTCCCTTTTTCGCGCCCAGGGTCACAAGGGTTTCCTGAAACCGGTCATCCAGCTTGGATAATCCCGAATACACAAGCGACAGGATGATGGGAAGGGAAAGCACCACCTGCCCCGCGACAATGGCGGCCGGTGTGAACAGAAGATTGAGCGAACCCAGGGGACCCGACCTGGAGAGCAGCGAGTACACGAAAAGTCCCACCACAACCGTGGGCAGAGCCATGAGGGCGTTAAGTACAGCCACAACGGCCCTTTTGAGCGGAAAGGCCGCGAACCGTAGAAGGATGCCGAGCGGTACGGTAACGACCCCGGTAATTGCGGTCGATGTCAGGGAAAGGCGCAGGGAGGTCAATACAATGAGGTATATCTCCCTGTCGCCCGATACTATGAGCCGTACAGCCTGCAGAAACGGATTATCCATACTCCTCCAGATTTAACAAACCGGTTAGGCCCTACTCGAGGGCATCGGGAAAAAAGAGCTGTTCACCGTTCACCTTGTAGTACGCAATCATTTTCTGGCCTTCGGGACTCACGATCCAGTTGACCAGGGCCATGGCGCCTTCGTAATTGAGGTGACTGTACTTGTCAGGATTGACGGCAATGATGCCGTAGGCGTTGAAGAGCAGGGTATCCCCCTCGCTGACCACGACGAGGTCCACCTTTTTCTTCATGGCGATGTAGGTGCCCCGGTCGGTCAGGGTATAACCCTGCATGTCGTTGGTCATGGTTATGACGGCGCCCATGCCCTGACCCGCCTCCTTGTACCATTTTCCCTGGGGCTTAATGCCTGCCAGTGCCCACAATTCCTTTTCCTTGATGTGGGTTCCGGAATTGTCGCCCCTGGACACGAAACTGCTGCCGGTCTTCGCAATTGCCGCGAGTGCTTCGGCTGCGGTTTTCGTTTTTTTAACCCCTGCGGGGTCCTTTGCAGGACCGAGAAACACGAAATCGTTGTGCATCACGTCTTTCCGGTTTACTCCGGACCCCTCGGCGACGAATTTGTCCTCCTCGGTTCGTGCATGAACCAGTACTGCGTCCACATCGCCCTTTTTACCCAGTTCAAGGCCCGCGCCTGTTCCGACTGAGATAACGTCGACCTTGTAGCCGGTTTCTGCTTCAAAGGCCGGAAGCAGAAATTTTAAGAGGCCGCTGTTTTCCGTGCTGGTGGTGGTCGCAAGTTTGAGACGCGGGTTGGCCGGCGCCGCGGTCAGGGAGAAACTGACGGCGAGAAAAAGAATGATGCCGGCGATGAGGGGTTTTTTCATGGGGTTCTCCTTTCCAAATTCGGGAGGTCTGTGTGTTTCCACGCAGGCCCTTCGACCGGCAACGCCGGCCGCGGCTGATGCTATCAGCCATCGTCCTTAATCCTTAGATCGTACCGGCTGCGGGTACGAACCGTAGGGTGATAAGGCTCGGAGTATTTGAAAGACAATAACCCGGGGCCGCAGCACATGTCAAGAACCTGCCGCGTCTTCACTAGCTGTTCTGCCCTGCGAGAGCAGTCCCTCCTTAAGCGCTATACGACATTATAATGATGGATCGGTTTATGGGGGGGGCAGGTCAGGAAGATGCGGAAGCTGCCCTAAAGCTCGCGTTTGCCGCGACGGAATCGGCAAAAAACGGGAAAAGCCGTCAGGAACAGGCAGTGAAATTCCGCGCCGGAAAGCCCTTCAGGCGGATTTCAGTTTTCTTGTTTCGATAAAGAGGTCCAGAAGGGCTGCGAACATCAGCACGAGACCGTAGACCATGTAGGTCCACTCGTAGGGAAGCCGCGCTATGGTAAGGGCGTTCTCGATGACGACTATGATGAGGGCGCCTAAGAATATACCCACCATACTTCCCCTGCCGCCTAAAAGGGAGGTTCCCCCCACCACGGATGCCGCGATAACGCGAAGTTCCCAGCCCGTACCTGCCCGGCTGGAGAATGCCGCGGAATGCACCGTCTGCATGCCCGCCGCGAAGGCCGTTAAAAACCCCACAAGCATAAAGGCGAGGATTTTTACCGCGTCCGTGTTGATACACATGGAACGGGCGGCGGCGCTGTTGTCGCCGGTGGCGAAGATCCAGTTGCCGAACCTGTGACGGTGAACGAGGAAATACAGGATTATCATGGCCAGAACAAACCACACCGCCTGCATGGGTATGACCCCCCCGATGTTTCCGATAAACATGAAGGTAAAGGCCTTGTAGCTCGAGGTGTCCGCCGGCATCTGAACACCGGAGGATATGAGAAGGGTCGTGCCGCGCCAAAGCATCATGGCGCCGAGAGTCGCCACGAAAGACAGTATTTTAGCCTTGACAGTGATGAGCCCGTTAATGAGCCCGGTTACAAGCCCGGCTGCCAGAGTTATCGCAAAGGCAAGAAAAGGATTGAGGCCGGCCTTGAAGAGCAGGGTGAAGACCAGTGAGGTAACGGCAAGTACGGAACCTATAGACAGGTCAAATTCGCCCACTATCATGAGTATCCCGGCCCCCAGAACGATGATACCAAATTCGCTGCCATAGGAAAGAAGGTTCCGTATGTTTTCCAGGCGGATAAAATTATTATCATGAGAGAAAATGGAAAGCAGAACCACGAGAACGACAAAAATGGCAAGAACACCTAAAGACTTAAACCGTAAAAAAACCGAACCGGCCGATTTGATGGAAGCACCCGGCGTTTTCGTCTGAATATTCACTCCGGTCCCCCCTTACACGACCTTGCCCAATGTGCCGCTGACGATCATGTCCGATAGATGGTCAACGGATGTTTCGCTCGTTTTCACGTCCGTAAGCACTTTGCCGTGGGAAATAACCACGATGCGGTCCGCTACGGAATACACGTGGTGCAGGTTATGCGATATGAGAATGACGGAAAGATTTTTACGTTTCATCTGCCGTACGAACTCGAGCACCTCGTGAACCTCTTTAACGGAGAGGGCATTGGTGGGTTCGTCGAGAATGACAAGCTTCGCTTCGAAGTGAATTGCTCTCGCGATGGCGACACCCTGCCGTTCCCCGCCGGAAAGTTTCATGACCGGCGTTTCCGAGGATTTCACGTTAAGCCCAAGGTTGCTTAAGGCCTTGAGGCTCTCCTCGGCCATGAGTTTTTCCTTGAGAAATCCGCCGCCCCCGCTTGGTTCCCTGCCCATGAAGATGTTTCGCGCTATGCTTAAGTGAGGAGCAAGGGCCTGATCCTGATACACTGTTTCCACGCCCAAAGCTCTCGCGTCCCTGGGACAGGTCACATTCACTTTTTTTCCTTCCCAAAAAAAGGATCCGGAATCGGCATGATGATATCCGGAAATGATTTTAATAAGGGTGGATTTTCCCGCGCCGTTGTCTCCCACAAGGCCGATAGTTTCCGCCCGGCGGGCGCTGAAATTGATATCCTGAAGACAGTGGATCTTGCCGAACCACTTGTTCACCCCTTCGAGTTGCAAGAGAATATCGTTCTGTGCAGTATCGCTCATAATGTTCCGCCTTTATTTCCCGCTCCGTCGATTGAGCGTTTCATTTATTATTACGAAGAGAATAACCGCTATGCCGATAAAAGTTTCCACTCCGAAAACCGGTACGCGCATGAGAATCAGGCCGGTCTCTATGGTTTTGATTATGAAGAGACCTAAAAACATGCCCCACACGCTGCCGATTCCGCCGCGCAGGCTGGTCCCGCCTACGACGACCGCGGCTATGGCCTGGAGTTCAAAACCCACACCCTGTGTGGCCGCGAACGACCCCAGCCTGGTTGCCTGCATAATACCCGCGAAGGCACATAACACGCCGATGAGCATGTAAAGCGATATTTTAACCAGGCCGATGTTCACTCCCATGGCCCGGGCGGCCTCCTGGTTGCTGCCGGTCGCGTAAATCCAGTTGCCGAATTTGTTGCGGCGTAAAATGACGCCCAGCACAATGGCGATACCTAAAAGCCAGATAAACTGTACAGGGAATCGTCCGATTGTACCTGTTAAAGCGAGGGTAAAAGAAGCGCTGGAGGGCAGGTACTTGAACAGACTTATGGGCATCATTTTAGATACACTGAAGAGAAGTCCCTTAATGAAGAGCATGGTACTTAAGGTAATGATGAAGGAGGGAAGCCCTGTCTTTACCATGATCATCCCGTTAATAAACCCGAGCGCGGCGCCCACCGGCAAGGTCAGCAAAAGCGCCAGCACGGGATACATACCCGTCTCCAGGAACTTTACGAACACGAAGGAGCAGAGCGGCAATACTGAAGATACCGAGAGGTCGAATTCCCCGGCTACCATCAATATTCCCACCCCGAGCGCCACAATCCCGATATCCGGAATAAGCTTTGCCATTGAGGCGAGGTTTCTGGCGTCTATAAAAAGATGATTCGGTGTGAACACGGAAAAGATTACCACGACCACGACAAAGGTTATTATTGTATTCAATTCATTGAAAGAAAAGAATCGTGTTTTAACCTGATTCATGAATACCTCGTAAGGTTAGTATAAATAAAAAACCCGGCGCTTGATAGTATCAAGCGCCAGGGTGGATTAGAAAAAGTCTGTTATCGGTATTTTCCGGAAAGGTCCTTTATCATGTCGACCTTGTCCGGGGTAATGAGGTATCCGCCGGTATCCACATTGGGAGTCAGCCCGTATTTTTTGTTCAGGTACATGGCGTAGATCGCCAGATAACCCTGCAGATACTGCTGCTGGTCGATGGATGCGATAAGGTAACCGGTAGCGAGCCCTTCCAGTGTCGCGGGCGCGGCATCGAACCCTCCGGCATATAATTCGCCGGGATTTTTACCCGCTGCCTTCAGGGAACTCATCAGTCTGTCCGTACAAATCCCGCCGGCGCCCATAATGAATGTCGTTTCCGGATGGGAGGTAAGATAAGCGGTAATTCTTGATTCGACCGTTGTCGCTTCAAGCCCGCCGGCATCGATCATTTCGAAAGATTTGATGCCGTATTCGGCCATGGCGTTCTTGACGCCCTGCGCCCGGACCTG
>SPDA01000210.1 GCA_004525155.1 Spirochaetales bacterium | reverse complement strand
CGGGGATTCCCGCAGCCATGATTTCTTCCAGACTTGCGAGACCGTAATTCCCGAGGTAGATATACTCGGCCTGGGACTTTACCTGCTCCTCGAGGCCGATTATCATGGGCTTCACACCGGTGTTGTTCGGGTGACCCGGGATGGCCATTCCCTGCCGGTAGAGCATCTGCAGAACAGGAAACTCGGCAAGGTTGGAGAAGCGCTGGTTCTGCAGGGCCAGGTCCGAGAGCAGCACGGCATTGGGACCGCTTTCGAAGGTTTTGCCGTCCTTTTCGCGGCTTGTTATAAGCCCGGATTTCATGAGATGTTTGACGCTGTCCGCGGGGCACCCGCAGAGAATGAAAAGCTCCGCCTCCGGTATCTCTACCCAGTATATGCCGGTGGAAACCCTGATCTTTTTCATGTTTTTCACCTCATGGTAAGCAGGAACTGAAAATCTTGTTTAATTGTAGGCCATATAGAATGTATACACAACCTCTTTACATTCCGTTGTATTTCTGGTACTGTTACAACTCAATTTTGCCTAAGAAAAGGATAAATAGATGTCTCGACGTTGTGAAATATGCGGAAAAGGGCCGATGGCCGGCAACAAAGTTAGTCACGCGAATAACAAGACAAAAAGGGTCTGGAAACCGAACATCAAGAAAGTTAAATCTATGGTAGGCGCTTCCGTAAAGACCATCAAAGTCTGTACTTCCTGCATCAGAAGCGGGAAAGTCGTAAAACTCGTTTAACCCGCTTATCCTGTAAAAACCTGATTTAATCCCCCAAGTCAAGAACCTGACCGTCGTAGGCGGGTTCCACATTCGGCGGCAGCCTGGAAAGAAGTTCCTGATGTTCCAGGTTATGGCAGAGATGGGTGAAATATGCCCGTTCCGGACGGATTCTGCCAATTTCGGCGAGGGCTTCAGGCACTGAAAAGTGCGTCTCGTGAGGCTTGTCCCGCAGAGCTCCGATAACAAGAATTTCAAGATTTTCAAGAAGCTTATAGCTTTCTTCCGGTATTCCGCTGCAGTCCGTCAGATAGGCGAAACCGCCCAGGCGGAACCCGAGTATATCGAGACTGCCGTGTTTTATGGGGACAGGCTGTACGGCCAGGTCCCCCAGGTCAACCGCCCCGTTCCCGAGGCTGATAAGCTCGATTTTCGGCTTGCCGCCGCCTTTCTGCGTATCTTCAAAAATATAATTGAAACGGCTTCGTATTTCCGTAAGTGTCGCCTCATTGCCGTAGACCGGCATGGTCTTGTCCCTGCAGAGAGGCCTGATATCGTCCAGACCATGAAGATGGTCAGCATGGGCGTGGGTAAAGAAAATGGCATCGAGGCTTGTCATGCCTTCCCTGATCGCCTGGAATCGGAAATCGGTGGACGTATCGATAAGCAGGGAAAGATGCCTGTGGCGTATCCAGATGGAAGCCCTTGTCCTGGCGTTTTTCGGATCGGAGGATGTGCAGATGGCGCAGGAACAGGCAATGCACGGAATACCGTGGGATGTTCCGGTACCCAGAAAAATAATTTGCATTGTCGCAGTGTACCAGAAGGAAGCGTGAATGACCAGAAAGCAGGCCCCCTTTTTTTAAGGACTTATTCCGCTGCCGGCTCCCGGGGTCTTCTACCCGGGGATAAGCCGGTTTTTGAAGAGACCGGTCGGCGGCAGCTTCAGGGCGCCTCTGCGCAGAAGGGTGCCGATGGCATCTTCCATGTCGTCCGGGGCCCAATGATCCAGTCTTCCGAACCACCGGTGTTTCCAGAGCCGCTGTTCGCGGCAGAAATAGTTCATGAGGCCGCAGAGAATTGTCCGGGTTTCCCGGGAGGTGAACCTGTGCCTGTTTTTTTGAACGAAGAGAAGGATGTCCCTTTCGCCTTCAGCCACGGATGCAGCTTTTCCGGCGCATACATCGCAGCCGAAACAGGCCTCGGGCGCAGCGCCCAGTTCCTCCAGCAGAAATTCCCTCCTGCAGCGGGTTCGGGAACCGCAGTATTCGAGCATCTTCCTGTAGCGCTCCCTTTGAATTCCGACTTCCGTCAGCGCTTCCGCTTCCCTGTCCTCCTCCGAAAATAAAAGAACAGCCTTCGAATCGTCTTTGTCTCTGCCGGCCCTGCCGGATTCCTGCAGGTAGGATTCAACTGAGGGCGGCACATCCCTGTGTATCACGCTCCGGATGTCCGGTTTATCCACGCCCAAACCGTAAGCGCAGGTGGCGCAGAGAATGCCGTTTTTCGAAGAAAAAAACCATTTTTCCAGGCGCTTTTTTTCCTCTTTTTCGAGCGCGGCATGGTAGAAGAATATTTCATCGCTCGTAAGCCTGTTCCGGAGCAGTCTGGCTGTCATTTCGGTGCCGGGTCGGCTCCTGTGGAAGATGATGAGAGGTTTTTCCATTGACTTTGCCAGCAGGGTGACGGCGTGATTTTTGTTCAGCACCGGCAGCACAGAGTAGGAAATGTTGGGCCGGTCAGGGTTTCCCGAAACCAGGAGGACCGCCTCGCCGGCGAACACAATCTGCCGGATCTTTTCTAAAATAAGGGGGGAAGCGGTGGCGGTAAAGGCAGTAACAAGGGGTTTTCCCGCTGCCTCGACAATTTCCCCGAGCCGGAGGTATGAAGGCCTGAAGCTCTCGCCCCATTCGCTCACCGTGTGGGTTTCATCAATCACCAGGTGGGAGATATGCAGTTCCTTGAGGCGGCAGGCTGTGCTTTCCGCCAGGAGTGTTTCAGGATTGGAAATGATGAACCTGCAGGTTCCCTGTCCGATTCGTTCCCAGAGGCTTTCGTGTTCCTCCCGGCTCTGGCCGCCCCGGAGCAGCCCCGGTGTCATACCTGTTTCCTCGAGCCTTCTGGCCTGGTCAGCCATGAGCGAAAGCAGGGGAAAAATTACGAGGGTGGGGCCGGGCAGCATCACCGAAGGCACCTGGAAACAGAGGGACTTGCCCGCGCCCGTGGGCAGAATTACGATTTGATTTCTGCCTTCCAGGATATTGCTGATGACCAGGCGCTGGTAGGGGAAGAGGTAGGGGATGTTGAAGCGTTCCATCGCCAGCCGCGCAACGGGATCCGTTATTGCTGCCGGCGGCACGGGTTCTGCCGGCAGCTTTACGGCCGGCGGGCTTTCATTCAGTTGGTTGTACATGCTTACCTATACGGGCAAAACCGCGCTGCTGCTTCAAAAATCACGTAAGGTCTTTGACCCTTTCCGTCAAATGTCGTAAAATTACAATATGCATACACTTCGGGTACCCTTGGCTGCTTTCTGCCTGCTCCTGGGCGCTTCTTTTTATCTTTCCGCTGAAAACCCCCGGGCCCTGCTCTCCTATTACTCGGACCCTTCCGAAATCACGGTATACGATTTCAGCGGAGTTACGCAGAAGAATCTGTACCCCGGGTATCCCCTGCTCATCGGGTACGCGGTGCGGACAGGCGGGTGTGTCGCGGAATTGAAGCTCACGCCGAACGGCAGTATTGTCCGGATCTCGGAGAACAGTTTTTTCAAGATTGAGGAGATGACCGGCACCCCAAACGCTAAAGCAAATATTTTTGCCCTGATAAAAGGCTTAATCCGCATGGTTGCGTCCAAAAAGTATGACGAGGCCTACATGGTGCGCACGCCCGGCGCTGTCCTGGGCGTCCGCGGCACCGATTTCGAGGTTTCGGTAGACCCTGACCAGGGAGGTGTAGAGTGTTTTGTGTACCGGGGTTCGGTGGAGGCCTACAACCCGGATACGGGCACGAAAGCCTATTTTCAGGACAACCAGGGAATCGCGATTAGAGATCAGGCGTTAAGCCTCATCGACCGCGACATGGCTGAGGTAAAAAAACGGATGGATGAGTTCAAGTTTACCTCCTTAAAGCCTGCCCAGGTTAAGGATACCGCGCCGAAGTGGTATTCCGTAACCTTCAATTACGCCGCATCCGTGGATTATAAAGAGTGGAAACAGTTCTTCGCGGCGGACGATTATTTTGCCGACTATCAGAAATACCTCGCGCGCTTCCGTTCCTATTACGAACAGGAGATGAAGGATTTCAAGACGCGGTATTCATCGGAAATGGACGCTTTCAGAAAGAGCATGGAAGAAGAAAAAAAGCAGTATTAAATACCGCTGCCGGATGGCACACGGTAATAGATACCGTAATTATAGTAATCACTGTCCGGTTCCCATTTTTTTATGGGAGTATCTGCAGCATGGTGAATAATTTCAAGAATATTACCGGAATCATGAATTTTCCCATATTGATAAAAGATATTTCCTTGAACCGGACATGTCGTTTTTGCTGAAAACCAGATGGCATCCTCCCCGTCGGTCCACTGGTCTATTAAAACAAATGTATGCAGACAAAAAGGAATAGAATCAGTTACGTATACATGGAAGCTGAATGTTCCACCGGGACGGGTAACTAATTTTTGCGGTACCCAGGTGTCTCCCGGAATATCGGTGTTGACCCACGTGCCGCTCCAGACTTTGAAGAAATCCTCTTCGGAGACTGGGTTTTTTGTTGTTGCACAACCGGCTGTTATTAATAGAACAAGAAGATAAATGCCGCCGATAAAAATAAATGTTTTTAGTTTCATCTTATTCCCCTTCATCACAGGCGTTTTCCTGTTCCGCCTATACTTTTTTTACGAACTGCCCATACAAGCGGTACAAAAACGCCGGGCAGGTCAAACTGCCCGGCATACAGCTGCAAGTGAGAAATCCTACTCGCGGTAGAGAATTACGTAATTGTACCAATTATTATCCGGTTCCCATTTTTCTATGGGATCAGTTTGAGAGCGGTTTATATATTCAAGGGTATTACCGGAATCACTTATTTTACCGTATTCATAGCCCTTAATTCCGTCAGGAAGAATTTCCACACTGGCCATATACCAGATGCTTCCTTCCCCGTCGGACCATTGATCTATTAATGCAATCCTTTGATGGTAAGGAGTTGCAGAATCAATTGCGTGTAAATAATAGTCACGTATTCCATCAGGGTTGACAACTATTTTTTGAGGCACCCATTGGCTTCCCGGAATATCCGTGTTGACCCAGGTTCCGTTCCAGGTTTTAAAAAAATCTACCTCGGAAACAGCTTTTCTTGTTGTTGT
>SPDA01000477.1 GCA_004525155.1 Spirochaetales bacterium | reverse complement strand
CTCATGTTGCCCTGATTCAGGCTGCCGGAGAGGGGATAGAGGGGGAGGATCGCGTTGAAATCTCCGGGATTTTCCGAGAAGTCCGCTGTCTCGAAACGTGAGGACTGGATTTCCCCGTAGCGCACCTGGAAGAATCCATAGATGAAATATCTCTGTCCGGGAAGGAGCCTGCCTGACAGGAACCTTCTGTTGAAACAGATGAGCACAGCCCCGGATGTATCGTCCTCTACATGAATTTTCAGGGTCTGTTTTCCCTTCACATAAAAATAATCATGAAGAATGACCGTAACCGCGGTGTTGACCCACAGTCCTTCAGGTTCCTTGTACACGGCGGAGAGGGGGACCTTCTCCGTACGATTTTCGTAGCTCCGCGGGTAGTGCATGAGTAGATCCGCAAGTGTGAGGATGCCGAGATTTTTAAGCTGTGAAGAAACAGCCTTCCCCACGCCCGGGAGTTTCGATACGGTATATTCCAGTTCGTGAAGATACACGGCTAAATGGGCAGCCTCTGCAGTACAGCCATCAGCAGGGATATTATCAGCCTTCCTCCAATCGCGGAACCGGCGAAGATGAGCGCGGTAACGATAAGCAGATTGGAATAGACCATTAACTTGCCTGGAGAAAAAATGCGGTTTATTCTCTCCGCAACGGGTGCAATCATGTAATCGAGAGTCTGCCAGATGGGATGCGCGCTGCCCCGGGCGATGATGATGCTCAAGAACCGGATAACCGTAATGGCTATGAAAAAATGGAGGATAAAGGCAAATCCTGACCATGCCGCGCCCAGAACGATTGAGAAGAAGATACCGAGAGTTATGCGGCCGGTAGAGCCCAGGAAACGCGCGACATTCTGGACAACGACCAGGACCATTATTGCCGCAATGGGAGAAAAGTCCATTTTCCCTACCGTTAAAAACCTGAATCGGCGGAAATAAGTAAGGTATGGGTCGGTTATGCGATGGATAATGTCGATACCCCGGGAAGCAACGGGAAGATTGAACCAGGACAGGATGAGGCGGATAAAGATGATAAGTATGTAAATTGTAAGCAGTGCACTTATTATTCGCATGAGTAAAGCCATGTCAGGACCTCCAAACTTCTTCGACGAAAGGAATATTACGCAGTTCATTAAGAACCGCGTCCGCGGGCATTATGGAAATTTGGGAGGAAGCTTTGATGACCGCTTCCTCCTCCGGAAGTGAATCCTTAAGATGAATATAAACCGGGGAAGCGCCGGAATGATCCACCAGAAAAGCCCGCAACTGGTAGAGTTCATCCTCGTCTTCCAGGGAACCGGATATACGTATATGGATTTCAGTCTGGTTCGCGATTTTTATGTCTTCAGGGCGTTTTACTTCCTCCACGATAAACGAAAGCCGCTCCCGTTCGGTATTGAATTTACCCGTTACCGCGATCAGCGCATCGTCCTTTATCAGGTAGTTGCAGCGTTCCCAGGTATCTGGGAAAAAAACAAGTTCCATGGAACCGTTGTAATCCTCGATTTGACCGAAGGCCATCTGCTTTCCGTTTTTTGTAGTCTTGAATTGGATGTTGCGCATTATCCCGAGCAGGGTATAGGGTTTGCCCGGGACTGCCTTATCCGGGTTGTCCAGATCTATGGTGACCGTTTTCTGCCAGATTTCCCTGTAGCTGTCCAGGGGGTGTCCGGAAAAATAAAAGCCGAGCAGTTCCTTTTCGATTTTGAGTATCTGAGCCGACGGCCAGTCCTCGCAGTCCTCGTAGGAAAACCCGGTGAACATCGTGTCCTCTTCCCGGCCGAAGAGACTCGCCTGGCCGTATCTGCTGTTTTCCTTCTGCCGTGCGACGAATTCCACGAGCCGTTCCAGATTCGCGAAAAGAGTTGCACGGGAATGATCGCTTTCGATCTTGTCGAAGAGGCCGGCCTGAATGAGAGACTCCAGCACCTTCTTGTTGATTGTTTTGAGATCCACCTTTTCGAGAAAACCTTTAAGGCTGTTATACGGCCCCTCTTCGCTTCGCACCCTTATTATTTCGTCGACCGCGGCGGTGCCCACATTTTTGATTCCGTACAGCCCGTACACGATGTTTCCCTGGACAACGGTAAAATATTTTTCCGATATATTTATATCGGGGGGCAGAATGGTGAGCCCCATGCTGCGGGATTCTGCCATGTATTTTGCGAGCTTGTCGGGCTGCCCTATTTCATTGGTCAGGTTCGCAGCCATGAATTCCGCCGGGTGATTTGCCTTGAGGTACGCAGTCTGATAGGCGAGGATACTGTAGGCCGCCGCATGGGACTTGTTGAACCCGTAATCCGCGAAAGGTATCAGCAGGTCGAAGATTTCTTCAGCCTTGTTCCGCGGGATGTTCTGTTTCAGGGCGCCGTCTATGAATTCCTTCTTGAGCTGGGGCAGGTCTTCCTTGAGTTTTTTTCCCATGGCCCGCCTTAGTACATCCGCCTTGCCCAGGGAATAGCCGCCTACGACGCGGGCTATTTCCATGACCTGTTCCTGGTAAATGATTACCCCGTAGGTCTCCTTGAGCACCGACTCCAGCTGAGGGAGGGGGTAGGTAATACGCTTTTTCCCGTTCTTGCAGTCAATGTACTGATCGATATTCTGCATGGGGCCCGGCCTGTACAGGGCATTAAGCGCAATGAGATCCTCTATCCTTGAAGGTTTCGCCCGTTTCAGGATAGCCTGCATGCCGGGGCTCTCAAACTGAAACACGCAGTTGCTTTTGCCATCCCCCAGAAGATCGAAGGTTTTCCTGTCCTCCTCGGAAACGGCCTCGATGGAAAAATCGGGGACCTTCTTCCGGATAAGCTCCTGGCTGTGTTTGATGAGCGTGAGGGTTTTTAAGCCCAGGAAGTCCATTTTGACGAGACCCACCTCTTCCAGCAGTTTCATGTTGTACTGCGTGGAAACGGCGCCGGT
>SPDA01000535.1 GCA_004525155.1 Spirochaetales bacterium | reverse complement strand
TGTCCTGCCCGGGACTGAATGTCTGCGGAGGTTCCCTGCCGGGAGTGCCGGGGGTCATCATAGGCAGGAACGAGCAGGTTGCCTGGGGCCTGACGAACCTGATGACGGACTGCTGCGATCTGTTCATCGTCGACCTTGACCCCGGTAATCCGGCGCGCTACAAGGTGAAGGGCGTCTATCATGACATGAAAAAGGAAACCGGTGTAATAAAAATCGCCGGCGGAAAGGAGCGGGAGGTAACGACCTGGCATACCATGTACGGCCCTGTCATAACTGAACTTTCTCCCGGTGTTGAGGCGGCTGCGGCGATGTGCTGGTACGGAACCCATTCTTCCGCGGGAGATCCCGACACCACCCTGCGGGCGGTATTCGCCATGGACAAGGCCCGGAATACGGAGGATATGGTTGCGGCCGCGAAACTTCTTCAAACCGTGGGGATGAACGTGGTCGAGGCGGATACGGGCGGCAGTATCGCCTGGTTTGCCAGCGGAAGGATTCCCCGGCGCAGAGGATATTCAGGAAGGCTTCCCGCGGACGGTTCTACGGGCGGATGTTCGTGGGAAGGTTTTGTTCCGCCTGATGAAAATCCCTCCGCCATTAATCCTGCCTCCGGTTTTATCGCCACGGCAAATCATAAGACAGCCCCTGCAGGCTATCCCCATAAAGTCACCCATAGCTGGGCTGCGCCCTACAGGCACCGGCGGATCGTGGAACTGCTGGGAAGGGAAAAGGCGCACAGCCCCGATTCCTTCGCAGCCATACAGAAGGATGTGTATTCCAAAAGGGCGGAGGTTTTTCTCCCTGTCCTGCTGGGTTTTTCCTATGCCGGCAAAGAGGCCCGGGAAGCCGCCGGAATGCTCAAGGACTGGGACCTTTCCATGGGGGCGGACAGCAGGGGAGGGCTCCTGTTTCAGGTTTTTCTCAACCGCTTCGCCGAAATTCTGTGTAAAGATCTGCTCGGTGAATATCTGCCTGTATATACCATTTTCAGCCACCTGTTCTTTTCGGCACTCGATGCGCTTTTCGATTCCGCGGCCGGCGGAAGGGTCCCGGGGAAAAAGCAACGGCAGCTTCTGGGCGGCAGGGACCTTGCTGCCCTCTGCGAGGAGGCCCTTGGCGGGAGCATCCGCTTTATCGAAAAGGCTCTCGGCAGAAACCGGAAAACCTGGTCCTGGGGCAGGCTTCACCGATATTACTACCGGCATCCGGGAGCGCGGGGCGGGCTGGCGGAAAGGCTCTTAAACAGGGGACCCTATCCGGCGCCCGGATCGACAGACACCATCAACCTGGGCTTTTACAATCCCGCGAAAAAGGGTCCGCCGGCAAACCAGTTCGAGGTTACCGCTATTCCCTCCCTCCGTTTTCTGACGGACCTGGCGGACGCCGACAGTTCCCGGATCATGGGACCCATGGGCCAGTCCGGGAGGCCGGGAACCCTCCACTATGCGGATATGATGAAACACTGGATGAAGGTCGAGTATGTTTCCCTGCCGCTGTCCAGGGAAAAAAGTGTGGAAATCTCCGTACAGAAAACGGTGCTGGAGCCTTGATGCCGGCATGAAACGCATGCTTTTTTTCATTGTCATGGCGCAGGTATGGTGTGCCGCGCTTCCCGGCGAAGGCCGGGCATTGCGCCCCGGGGACGGGAAGGAGAATCCCATGTATACGGTTGCGGATGGAAGCGGGAATGTGTACCGCTTTGACGGAGAAGTGCTTTCCTATAATCCTGTCAAAGCCGCAGAAAGCTCCAGCGGTGTCTATGACGGAGGGGAGCCGTACTCGCGGACCCTTTCGCCTGCCGATTCCGCGGACCTGACCGCACTGCTCGAGGAATGCCTGGAAAAATCGCCTGCCGAATCCGGCGCTCGGCCTATGGGAACCTGGCTTGTGAAGAGGGAAGCGGATGGGGATACGGCGATGGCGGTTCTCGACTCCTCCTTCGGTTTGCTGAAAACGCTGGAAAATAAGCTTTCAACAACAAAAAAATAGGAGGCTTCTGGATCGGCAGAGAGATATCATGCGGAACAAAGTCTTTTATGTTTTAATATTGTGCATTACGGTTACGGCCGGTCTCTTTTCCCAGGGGATTACCGCAACCGGTAATTCTATAACGATTTATGCCGAACTGCCGGAAGAGGAACCGGTCTTTTACCTGATATTTTCTTCAAGCCCTCTGAGGGATGCCGGGAACAACCTCCTGGAAGAAATAAACCTGGACGGGGTATCAGCCCGGAACAGCAGGGACCTCCTGGTAATAAAGGTGCACGGGGTAACACAGGATGGAAAAAACAGGTTCACCTATTTTTTCGGCAGGGATACGCAGGCCCCCTGGAACAATGGCAGCGAGTTCGACTGGACCCAGTGGTCGTCATTTTCTCCCGATATCTGGGATTTTCTCAGTATAGCCTATGAACCATCCGGGCAGAATACGGGCAAATCCTGCAGGCTTACGGATGTAGTCATCGTCAGGTCCAGGTCCGATTTGCTGAACACCCGGAAAAAGGAAAGTTACGCGAACAAAAAGCCCATCGCCGTAAAAGTTCCGGATATCGATATCTATCCCCGAAAGAAGAACCTGTACCCCGTTGTCAATCTCGCAAAAACGATTGGCCGGTTTAAACTCGGGTATTACGAGATTTCCAATACACTGCT
>SPDA01000269.1 GCA_004525155.1 Spirochaetales bacterium | reverse complement strand
GATTATTACGATGTGGCGCGCATCGAGGGGGCAAGTTCAATTCAAATATTTTTTAAGGTAATTATCCCGCTGATCTGGGATGTGTTATCCATCGCCATCGTGTTATGGATTATCACTTCGTTAAAGTTATTTGAATTTCTATTTGCATTTTCCGGCGGTCTTTCTGCACCAAGAGGAATTTGGACCAATGCAGTATATATGTTCATGCTGACCTTCGGACGCAGGGTCGCGATATTTCGTATGGGATACGGGACAGCTGTGGCTGTAACTATAGTTATATTTGTAATCGTTTTTACCGGAATCGCGAGACTTGCATTAAAACGTGAACGTGTCGAATTCTAAGAGGGGGAAGGAATGACAAATCGTGCTTTACAAACCAGAAACACAATCAGAAATGCAGTAATATATACGGTATTGATATTATGGTGCGCTTTTTCAATTTTTTCACTTCTCTGGATAATAATCACTTCGATTAAATCAAACCGCGAGTTATATGCAGGAGTATGGACTATCCCTCAGAAGATTCACATCGAGAACTATGTGAAAGCGTGGAATGTTGTTAATCTTAAATCCTATTTTTTAAATAGCATTCTTATAACATTCTCTTCCATTATCGTATTAACGTTTATTTGTACACCCGCCGCATATGTTTTGAGCCGCTTTAAATTCAGATTTTCCAAGGCGCTCAATACGCTGTTTATCGCGGGTATGGGAATTCCTTATCAGCTTCTGCTTATTCCACTTTATAAAATAATGGTGGGGATCAAACTAACAGACAGTCTTTTTGGCCTTGGTTTGGTTTATGTTTCGTTAAGCATCCCCTTTACTACCTATCTGCTTTCAGGTTTCTTGAGGTCCCTGCCTTCAGAGCTTGAGGACAGCGCCATGGTGGACGGCTGCGGCGAGATTTCGACTTTTTGGCGTATCATTTTTCCTCTGTCCCAACCCAGTATTATAACAGCGGCAATTCTTAATTTTATTTTTCTGTGGAACGAGTATATGCTGGACCTTATTTTTATTACCAGAGAAACTAAGCGTACGATTTCTCTAGGGCTCTATTCCATACAGTCCGCGATGATGTTTACGGCGGATTGGGTGGGTTTATTTGCGGCGGTTGTAATCGTCATGCTCCCCACCGTCCTTATCTACATTCTTCTTTCCGAAAAGGTTATGAAAGGTATCACTCTCGGTGCGGTGAAAGGCTGATGGAGCCGGAAAATGAATAAATAGGGAGGAACCTGCAACTATGAACTTTACTGAAAATGAAAAAAAAGAACTGCTGGGTGATGCGGTCAAATATATCATTCCGCACTTTGCTAATTATAAATTAATAACTGATGAGCCGAAAATATTCGTTCGAGGGGAAGGCTGTTATCTATATGATATAAATGGAAAACGGTATCTGGACACATTCGCTTCACTGTTGACGACAATCTGCGGCCATCAGAGAGCCGAGGTTGACCAGGCAATAAGGGAACAGTTGGACGATCTTGAATTTTTCCCTAACTATGTGGATACCTTCACCGTTCCGCTTATCCGCCTCGCCAGCAAACTTGCGGATATAACCCCCGAAGACCTGTCTGCCAGTTTTTTTGTAAACAGCGGTTCTGAAGCTAATGAGACCGCGATTAAAATGGCACGACAATATCATTTCGAACGCGGAGAACCATCGCGTTATAAAGTGCTTTTCAGACGGTATTCCTATCACGGAACTACCTTAGGTGGAGTATCTGCAACGGGTCTTCCCTGGTTCAGGGAATATTTTGAACCCCTGCTGCCGGGTTTTATAGCAACCCATTCCGCGGTTTGTCATGATTGTGAACTGCAGCTGGACCCGGGATCCTGCGGACTCATGTGTTTGAAGATGATCGAACGGCAGATACAATGGGAAGGTCCTAATAAAATAGCTGCTTTTATTATGGATCCTATTCCCGGATCCAATATCGGCTTTCCCGTTCCTAAAGACGGGTACATTCAAGGTATACGGGCTCTTTGTGATAAATACGGAATTCTCCTTATTTTTGATGAGGTCCAGACAGGGTTCGGGAAAACAGGAAAAATGTTTGCCTGTGAGCATTGGAATGTGGCACCTGATATTTTAACCATCGGAAAAGGATTTACCGGCGGTTATATTCCATTAGCCGCGGCAATTGCCAAAGAAAAGATCTATTCAGTGTTCAGGCGCCCCGGGCATGAATTTAGGAGCGGTTCCACGTACGGAGGGCATACCATTGCCTGTGCGGCCACCCTGGCCAATATCAAGGTAATTGAAGAAAACCAGCTTGTAAAAAGGGCGGCGGAACTTGGTGATTATCTCAAAAGTAAACTGGAAACCCTGCGTCAAACCGGTATTGTAGGCAGGATTAGCGGTATAGGATTGCTTCAGGCCGTCTTTATAATGAAGGATGCGGGAACGGGCGTTGCGTTTGATCCTTCGCTGCAGGTTGGGAATTTTATCCGCGAGTATTGCTATAAAAACGGGTTTATCATCAGGAACAATGGAGATATCATTGTATTTGCCCCTGCTTTGATCATTACAAAAGAGCAAATCGATGAGACGACCGATATTCTGGAAAAGGCCTTGAGAGAAGCGGTCTCTCGGTTTATTAAGTAGAAAACAGATCGATATGGGTATACTCGAAAGATTCAGGATAGATGGTAAAAAGGCTCTGGTAACCGGCGCCGGGCGGGGGCTCGGAAAGGCCTTTGCCCTTGCTTTGGCGGAAGCTGGAGCTGATGTGGCGATTGTTGATATCAATAAAGAAAACGGCAAGGAAACTACGCGCGATATCCAGGCTTTAGGAAGGCAATCCTGTTTTATCCATGCCGATGTGAGTCTTGAAAATGAATCATCACGTATGGTCGAGCAGGTCCTGGCTGAATGGGGGAGACTTGACATAGCAGTCAATAATGCCGGTGTTTCTTGCGAAATAAAGGGCTGTGAAAAAATCAGTTATGATGATTGGCGGAAAGTTATTTACCTCAACTGTAAAGGAACTTTTTTCTGCTTTCAGGCGGAGGCCGCGGCTATGAAAAAGTACCATTATGGTAAAATCATAAACATTGCATCTATTTGCGGACATATCGTATGGCCAGAGTTCCAGTCGGTTTATAGTATTTCCAAAGCCGGGGTCATCCACACAACCAGGTGCCTCGCAGTCGAGCTTATCAGAGAAGGGATTCGTGTAAACAGTATCAGCCCGGGTGTCACCCGGACACCCGAACTTTTTCCTGAGGTTATACCCGTTTTTGTAAACAAAGCTCCAATCGCCCGGATTGCCGAAGTTGCCGATTTACAAGGCGCGGTGATTTTTCTTGCATCCGAAGTATCGGATTTCATGGTAGGGCAGGACCTTGTCCTGGACGGCGGGTATACCCTTGTCTGAATTGTCTGACGATACAATGATCTTCTTCGATTTGAATGGAGTTGTAGGGCAGCCGGTTTTCGACCCCCAAACAGGAATGTACGGTTCGTATGCCGACCCTGATCATCTTATAAAATCCATGGATTATTACGGCGTGGATTATTCCCTGGTTTCGACATGTGCCGCTCTTAAATCCGATACCTTTAAAAATAACATTGATTTGGCGGAGAAACTTATAGGGCATAAAAGGTTGTTCCCATGTTGGTTTCTTCTCCCGTCCCATACCGGAGATTTTCCCGGCGGGCCCGAACTGGCTGGATTGTTGGAACGTTATTCGGTTCGAGCTGTCCGGATAGTCCCTGATTCGTTCAGTCTCTGCATAGGTAACTGGGTACTTGACGAGAGTCTCGAAATCCTGCAGCGGAACCGGATTCTCACGATCCTTCAGCTTCCCACATTGGGCGTGCCGGTACCCGAGAGAGAGGACATTTTTCTTAACCGGCTCGAAAAGATATGCGCGGATTTTCCGGAATTGCCGCTTGTGAGCGGCGGCCGATTGCGTAATTTCTACCCTCTATGGGAAAAATACCCGAACCTCCATTTATCCCTGGAATGGGATCCGCATCCCGGTCTTGTCGAGGATGTATGCAGCAGGTTCGGTGCGGAACGCCTTCTTTTCGGTACGCCCTGCAGTGAAAACGCGTCGGGAAATTCAGGCATGCCCCTGATGATGGTTACATATAGCGGCATCACTCAGCAGGAAAAACGGCTTATCGCCGGCGGGAATTTATCAAAGCTTCTTGGTTTACGTACAAATGTTACAGCCGCGAATTCCAATAAGATGCGGTGGAAACCCCTGTATGCCGGAATTCCCGCTGATACGACGGTTATTGATATTCATGTACATTCAGGCTCCTGGGCGCCGGAATATAAGCCTGATTATGATACTCCCCGTTTAAGAAGAACAATGGATCTGTTGGGTTTTTCCAAGGCATGCATCAATTCCACTTCCGCGATCTTGGGCGGAAACCACTATGCCGGCAACGAATCGATTGTCCGCGATGTTGCTTCAGATCCGGCCGCTCTGATCGGTTTTGCTGTTATCAATCCTCATTTTGATGATGTAAAAG
>SPDA01000025.1 GCA_004525155.1 Spirochaetales bacterium | reverse complement strand
CCGTCTTTCCTATATCTATCCACTATTGTCTTTATCAAATCACTCGCCATATTCGATCCTTCCCGTACTTAGATTGTTTCCAGGTATACTTCTTTTCCTCTTCCACGCAATTCCTCGGCAACCTCCCGTACAACATGCTGCCGTATTCCCAGCTGCTGCGGCAGGTCCGGATTCTGGTGTGCCGGATTTACCGCCTGCCCGACAATAAAATGTATGCTGTCGGTATCGAGCAGCAGCCGAATCAGGTTTGCCGCACCGTTGTTCTCATATTTGACCGAATCCTTGGAAGCGCCCATTTTGAGAAGGTGATTAACCCTGGTCAGGGTGAGTATGCCTTCGGTCACCACATCGATGCCTTCGATGAAACCCGTCGGCGGAACTTCGCCCGTCATGGTGGTCAAATCAACTTCCAGGGCCTTTCCCAAATGCTTGGCCACTATTTTCGCAGTGGTCCCGCCGCAGATACCGTGACTGCCGCCCCGGGCTATGAAATTTTTTACGATTTCCGCGTCCCGTGAACGATCCGCCGGCGGACCGGTAAAAATAGTGGCGATAATTTTTTTACGCACCTTGATGACGACAATCGTGACGTCATCCCCGACGTTGCCTGCGTACAGTTCCGCCACCGTATCCGCAATTCTCTCGGCAAAATCTTCGGCGGTCATGCTCTGATGGGCCTTCTGTCCCATGTACTTCGCCGCCTGTTCCCAGCCCCACCCGAGAGGGTATACGCCGCCGATACCCGCGTTTAGTACGCCGTCGGATACGAAAACTATCCAGTCCCCTTCCTCAACGGAAAGCAGGGCGCTCATAATTTTTTTACCCTTAATGGTATCGTTCGCGTAATCTATATCCTGAAGCAAGTTTTTTCTGATAAACACGACAGGGGGGCTGTCAAACTCCACAATCCGCGCCATTCCCGTACTGTAAAACTGGGCAAGGGCGAACGTGCTGTATGCCATGTTCCTTTCCTTGTCCACAGGCAATGTTTCCGTAAGGGTATTGACGACCTCTTCCAGGGGAAGATCATTTTCCAACAGGTGCATCGCTATCTGAGTAGTGAGGGTTGCTAAAATATTGGCTTTGACGCCGCTACCCAGACCGTCAGACAGGGCAAGGATGACCGATTCGGGCTGCCGGGAAGATACGAAGCTGTCCCCGCACAATTCCTCACCGTGTTTATGTATCTGTTTGATGCCCCATTCATAAAACAATTTCATGATGCTCCGTTTACTTTTTCTTTTCCTCTTCGTAAAGAGACATCAATTTTACCAGCAGAACTTTCGTGTCCGCCGTTGATTCCCCCAAAAGCCGTGCGATTTCCTGGGCGGTCTTCATTTGCTTTGAGATTACCTCCTGTGCCCGCTCCAGGGTCTGTGCCTTCAATTCGTTATAATGCTGCTTCGCCTTCTCCTCGTCGGATATATCAATAAAAATTCCGCAGTACAGGTTTTCTCCCTCTATGGGAAAAAGCCCTACCCGGTAACTCACATTGTGGACGGGAACACTTTCTTTAACCATCAATTTCCCGCCCGTCTCGATGGCCCTTTCAAAGCAATCGGAATGCACGAACTCCCGTGCCGGTTTTCCCAGAAGTTCGTCCAGTTCGCAGTGAAACATAGTGCGGAAAGACGGATTTACGTACTGAATCCTTGTTTCCGGGTCAACCAGCAGTATGCCGTTCGGCGTCTGCTGCAGAATGACGCTGTCCAGGGCTTCAATTTCACGGTTGATATTATCCGGTACCGATTTTTTTGCGCTTCCGCCCGTTTCGTTCATTACGATTACCCGTTCACCCCGATCACTTTCTCCTTAAAAATATCTACCGCTTCACATACCGTTGAGCTTGAATATACCGTCTCATCTATCTGCCAGTTAACGCCGGTCCCACACCGCTCCATGCAGAAGGAACCTTTTAATTCGACCCGGTCCCCCAGCCTGTATTCTGTCAGCAACTCGTTTAAGGCTTTTATAAGATCCCTGGCGCCTTTTATGTGACAGGAACTTCCGACGCAGACGGTTACGGTAATCATTTTCCCATATTATCCCCGCAGTTCCTTTTCTGCGCCTGCCGCACCCTGGGCCATCATCTCCGCCATGCGCTGCCTTTTGTTTCTGTTTCCGTCATTAATTTCCCCAAAAAAGAGAGAACGGGTCGGGCAGGATGATACGCAGGCCGGCTGCTCGCCTCGCGCGATTCTCCTGATGCACACATCGCATTTATAGGCGGTCTTCCGTACCTCGCTGATTGCGATAACCCCGAAGGGGCATGCTTGTACACACATACCGCAGCCGATACATTTGTCAGCGTCCAGGAAAACAGGCCCGCCTTCGGTTTTGCGGTTTACCGCGCCCGTAGGACATGCCATGATGCACGCGGCTTCCTCACAGTGATTGCAGGGTACGGGTATGGGTCTGTTCTTGAAGGATTCCACGTAAATCCGGTAACCGAGCCGTTCCCCAGCGGCTACCGCGGCCATGAGGTCCTCGCTTTCCGAATGGGCAACCGCACATGCTAATTCGCAGGTATGACACCCGACGCAGGTTTCCACTCTTACGGTTATTTTTTGTCGCGTTACCATAATTTAGGCCTCCGGCTTAAACGGCTGTTCGTAGAGCATCGGTTTCAGCTTCAGCGCTTTCCGCTTTTTATCTATGTGCCGTATCATTTTATGGGCCGCTTCGATATGGTTCTCCTCGAAGACCCATTTCCCGCCGACCTCTTTTTCGATGTCGCCGGTGAGGTAATCGGTGAGCGCTTTACTTCCCATAACGGGGAGGGGTTTGCCGATTACCGTATACACCCCGGACGCGACGAAGTAAAATCCGATACAGACCGCCTTTTCAGACATCCATTCCGGCGCCGCTCCCGCGGCAGGCAGATCGGATATATCGTCTCCGAGGCCGCCTTCGGCAACTACATTCGTAAGAACGCGCAGGATTCGGCTGTTATCGAGACAGGCGCCCATGTGCAGTACCGGCGGAATGCCGACTGCCTGGCAGACTTCCTGCAGACCCTTTCCCGCGTATTGGAAAGCCGCTTCCGGCCGCATGAGACCGTGTTTCGCGCAGGTTATGGAGTTGCACCCTGTGGATGCCACGAGCACGTCATTTTTCAGAAGTTCTTTAACAACAGTAAGATGACCTTCCTCGTATTCCATATTCGGGTTCGAGCAGCCGATAACTCCAGCCAGACCCCGGATTCTTCCGCCGATTATGGCATCGTTTAAGGGACGGTATGTGGAGCGGTATTTACCGCCCAGGAAATGAAATGCAGACTCCGCGCTGAAACCGCCGACAAGCTGTTCCTTTACGTCGGGAATATACTGGTTCCCATTCCTGTTCGGGAAATTATCTATAGCCGTTTCGATTATTTGTGTTGCGATAGCTACGGCCCTGTCTTCGCTGAACTCGATATGCTCGAAGCCGGGCATTTTTGCCTTGGGGGAGGTGGTTACGAGTTTGGTATGAAAACATTTCGCCGTTTCCTGCAGTCCCGGCCAGATGCACTGCACGTCCACCACCATCATGTCCACAACACCGGTCTGGATGGCCAATTCCTGCTGCATATAGCTTCCGGCCAGGGGTATACCGTGACGCATCATTATTTCGTTAGCGGTGCAGCAGATGCCGCCCAACTGTATACCTTTGGCCCCTTTTGCCTTGGCCTTGTCAACCAGTTCTTTTTTCTGGGAAATGACCGCAATTATATCTGAAAGCGTGGGTTCATGGCCGTGAACGATGAGGTTCACATGGTCTTTTTTCATAATTCCTAAGTTGGCTTCAGTGGTGAGGGGATTCGGTGTCCCGAATACCGCGTCGGATAAGTCCGTACCGATCATAGAGCCGCCCCAACCATCCGCAAGCGCGGTCCGCATTCCCTGCTTGATGAGGTTTTTGTAATCCGCGTCCACGCCGATATGGGTTCGGTGCATGGTTTCCACCACTTCACGGTCAATGGAACGGGGCATAAGCCCCAGCTCTTTCCAAAGCTTCACCCTGGCAGGGGGAGCGGTTTCCGCTATCTTCAACGTACCTGACTGCTGGCCGAATTCCTGCAGCACACGTTCCGCCACTTCTTTGGCAAAGGCCCTCATTTCCTTGCCGTCCCCGGTAAGGCCGTAATACGCGGCAAAGGCTTTAAGTTTGTTCATGTCCTTCACGGTATAGTCGCAGTTAGGGTCTTCCCCTATCCTTAATAAGGTGTGAGAGATGTCCCTTCCGTGGTCGGAATGCGCCGAGCTGCCCGCGGCTATCATTCTTATTATGTGACGCGCCGCTATAGTATCCGCCGTTGCACCGCATACACCCACCTTCGGACCTTCACCGAAGGGATCGATCCGGCATGGTCCCATACTGCAGTGCCTGCAGCACAGCCCGAGATCTCCAAACCCGCACTGGGGCTGCTGGGCCTCATATCGGTTCCAGATGGTTGGGAGATTCTGTTCGCCGGCACGCTTAACCATCTCTTTGGTAGCTTTATCCGCGAAATTCAAGTTATTCGACATGTTATCCTCCGCTTTTATGTCCTAAAGTGTGCGTTCAAACGACACCACTGCGGGCGGCTGCCCGCAGATTATTTTGAGAAAATTTATTTCGCATTGATTTGAAAAGGTTTTTTGAGGTGTTTGTTTATGTGAAAAAATACAAATATAATAAAAACTCTTACAATAGCATACTTTTTCCATTGCCCTGGTTGTCCGTTTTACAAAGTTGTAGGGGTTGTTAAAATTACAGCTGTTTTGCCCTGGCTCTGATTATAAACTGAGTTCTCTTCCTACTCAAGAGGTTTCTTTATTAAATTCGTCAATTTATCCCAATTTTAGTCAGGATTACGTCGATCTGGTCGAGAACCTGCCCGTCAACAGTCAGGGCGGATTTTTCGCCGTTATTTATTTTTTGAATTTCTTCGGAATAATCGAGAAAACCGGCGATTTCGATGCCTTCGGCCTTTTCCCTGATAAAGTTTCGCTGTTTTTCGGTTTCAATTTTATTCCCGATGAGTACCAGCCGTTTTATCCTGATATCCGCCGAGAGCTTCTGTATCCGTTTCGCGGTTTCCAGACTGGTCAGGCTCGGTTCCACCACTGCGATCATCACATCCACCCCCATGGCGGTTCCCCTTCCCAGGTGTTCAATGCCCGCTTCCATGTCAAGGATGACCGACTCGTCACGGCCGATTACCAGATGGGACAGCAGGCTTTTTAGAAAAGCGTTCTCCGGACAGGCACAGCCGCCGCCGCCCTGGCGCATCGTTCCCATGGTAAGGATCTTTACCCCTTTGAAGTCGACACAGTATTTGTCCGGTATATCATCCACCCGGGGATTCATCTTGAAAAAGGGCGCGGGTTTTCCCACTTCCGTTTCCGTTCTCTCCGCAATCAGCTCCTTAAACTCTATAATGGGAGTAATCGTTATGGTTGATGGTACGCCGAGAATGGTGGCGAGATTCATATCCGGGTCCGCATCCACTGCGAGGACCTTATGCCCCTTTTTTTGCAGCGCCCTTACGAGAAGCCCCGAAATGGTGCTTTTCCCGACGCCCCCCTTACCTGTAACCGCCAGCTTCATAAAATAAATATAGTCTTTCACCGCGCATATGTCAAATTGTATTTACTTATCGCGGACAAATCCTGGAAAATCACCATACTGCCTGCACCGTGAATAAAGATTTGCCCCAGGTAATCGACCCGCAGGAAACCGTTCACAAGGAGCACAGCACGTTTTCACTGCCCCTCCGTTACATCCAGGCGGCGCCATCGTTCTTTCCGGATGCCTGCTTCCAATTATATTATTATTTTACTAAAATATATTTCAATTGACAATCACGGGTTTCCGTTTTATCATTCAGCCATGCCTGAAAAACATAAAATTGAGCAACTCGCGGACCTGCTGAAGGACGCGCCGGACGAGGTTTTCCTCCAGCCCCACAACGTGCCGGACCCGGATGCCATTGCAAGCTGTTTCGGCCTGCAGCATCTGCTCGGCACACGCGGTGTCGAAGCTGTCATCGTCTACGAGAATGAAATCGAGAAAGCCAACTCCCTCAAGATGCTGAACCTCTTCGGCATTGAAATGAAGCCAGCCGGCAGCGTACATACTCTCGGCTCGGAAGACTGGGCGGTACTGGTGGACGTGCAGAAGGGAAATTCCAACCTTACGGACCTCGACACGGACGAGGTGGCCTGCATTGATCACCACGAGTACCAGGGAAATAAGGGTTACAGGTTCGAAGATGTGCGGTCCAAGGTCGGCAGCTGTTCGGCTATCATCGCCGATTATTTTTTTGAAGCGGGTTTGACTCCCCCCTCCAAAGTCGCCACAGCCCTTCTCTACGGCATTTTCATGGACACGGATAACCTGACCAGAGGCGTGGACAGCCTCGATATAGACATGTTCTACAGGCTCTACAATTATTGCGACATGAACATTATTAACGAGCTCAAGGGCAACCAGATCTCCCGCAAGGACCTCGACCTCTATGCCGATGCCTTCAAGAGCGTGGAAATTTACGAGGAATTGGGTTTTCTGCGTCTTGAAAGCGCCAACGATTCCCTCCTCGGTGCAGCCAGCGATATGGTCCTGACGATATCCGGCGTCAACATCGTGGTCGCCTATTCCCTCCGCCCGAACGGCATAAAATTCTCCGCCCGCAGCATAGTCCCCGGGGTCAAGGCAAACGACCTTATGCGCTATATCCTGCAGGAGACCGGTTTCGGCGGAGGCCACGACAGCATGGCCGGCGGTTTCATGCCCCAGGAAAACCTGCAGGCCGGCAAGCGCCTCGACACATTTATAAAGCACAGGGCCATATCGTACTACGAGAGGCGCTAAACCCCTTCTTCACCCAAAAGGGACAAGATAACCTGTTTCCAGGAAGGCTTATCATCATCAGTTCCGGCCGGATTGCTGCAGGATTCCAGGTATTTCCGCATAAGCCCAATGTTTCCATCGAAAATTGAACGCTCAAAATCCTCAAACCAGGGAGGCAGATGCCTGATTTCCTCCCGGAGGAGCCTGAAATGGGGCAGGCAGAACCCTGAAGAGCCCTGAACGGCCGATGTAACATCCTCATCATCTGCGTGTTTTTTAAAAAGCGTTATATACATCCGCTTCCAGGTTTCGATGGTGCCGCAGAGCATGCAGGACTGGTTATCCCGGTCCGGCCCGCGGGGCTTGCGTTCGAAGGCAGCGGCAGCGCTGTTTATGTAGATCTGTTCGTACAGGACTGCCACGGAAAGACCGTCCCGGAAACGCAGAAACTCCCGTAAGTGGGCGGTACAGAATCCCCCGGATTGTATAAAATCCCTGCGCAGGTACTTGTCGTTAATTCCCTCGTAGATAAGGTGCTTAAAGGAACCCTCTTTTTTACCCAGGATGTAGGAGCAAAAAGGGCATTTTCCGCCCTTGAAGGAATCCATGAATTTATAGTAGTCGATATGCAGAGGTTGGCCGCTCATTCCCTGACCGCCTTTAAAATTTTTGTTTCCTGCGGCAGACCCGGACAGCCGCATCAGCACGGATCCGGCCTGGTGAGCAGTTCCAGCCGGCCGAGGTAATCCAGGGCATCTTCAAAAGAAGAACCGCACATTTCACGGGAGGCTGCAAGATTTCTGCATACCTGCGGATAGAAGGAGCTATCGTGAAGAACGCAGACCTTTTCCGCGGACAGATGCGGGCAGCTCATACCCGCCGGTTTGCCCCCGGGGAGACCCGGAATGGAGGACGATATCGAAATGGCAATACAGCAGGCTCCGCAGCCGGCCCGGCACAACATGCGGGTATTCTTCTATATAAGACCGATTTTGTATAGTCCTCCCGCCCGTTCGGGTAGTATGCGCCGGACCGGTCCGTGCATATATTATAAAGTATAAGGAGACATGATATGACGGAAATCGAAAGATATGTAAATGATATTTCAGGGGGCTTTACGGGAATATTGAAAAAAGCCGGCGCTTTTACGGTCATCGTTGAGGCCAGGAGGATGCCGGCTACCGGTATTTTATGGAAAGAGGACGCCGTTATGACCGCAAACCATGCTGTTAAAAGGGAAAAGGACATAAAAGTCGTTCTTTCCGACGGCAGGGAAGTATCGGCTGAGCTGGCAGGCAGAGACCCGGTGTCGGATCTGGCTGTTCTGAAACTTTCCGGCAGAGCCGATGCCGCAGCGACCTGGCAGGAAAAAGAAGCGGAACTGGGACAGATAGTCTTTTCCCTGGCCCGTTCGAGGGAGGAAGGCCTTCAGGCAACCTTCGGCATTGTCGGCACTGTTGCAGGCCCTATGCATACCTGGCCCGGCGGCATCATTGAACGGTATATCCAGACCGACGGAACGCGTTATCTCGGTTTCTCGGGCGGTCCCCTGGTAAATACAATGGGAGAGGCAGCCGGCATCAATGTATACGCGGGGCCGGGGCGTATTCCCCTGACCCTCCCCGCGCACCTTGCGCAGCGTACAGCGGCGGACCTTCTGGAACACGGTTCGAGGAAAACGGCGTTTCTCGGTATTAATTCCCAGGCTGTCGAACTTGACCCTAGTCTCCGCGGGTCCTCCGGCTCCGGACCCGGTTCAGGACTGCTGGTGACTGCTGTGGACAGGGACAGCCCCGCGGGAAAAGCGGGACTTACGGTGGGGGATATTATTCTCAAGGCCGGAGACACTCAGGTGGTGGACCATAACGGCCTGCTCCGCATGCTCATGGAAAATAAACCGGGAGATACTCTCTCACTTGCCATTATACGCGGCGGAAAACCGGAGAGCCTTACCGTGGTTCTCGGTGAACGGCCTTTTCCTTACGAACGAGACCGATGCGGCAGGCCCTGATAAAAGCGGTAGTCGTATCTGACCGTGAAGACGGGGGCGCGGGGCTCGCCAGGTTAATCGAGGATACCGGCCTGGCGCAATGCTCCGCCGTCCTGTCCGGCGCGGGCGGGCTGGAAGATATGACCTTCACAGAGGACGAGATAATCGTACTCGAGGTTGAGAACCCCTATGTACCGGCGTCGGTGTATCCGGCCCGCCTTCTGTTTATAGGAAACTACACGGCGGCTGACCTGGCGCGCATTACATCTATTCCCTCCCCTTTCGGGGTACTTTCGCCCGACCCCGACCTTGAAACGGCAGCTGCCGCGTTGACTGCGCTCAATCTGGGACTGACAGTTATGGACCGCCTGATGAATGGGGAACCGGAAACCGAAAACAATGCCCGGCGGGAGGCTTCCGGTGAAAACCATCTTACGGAGCGTGAGGTTGCTGTTCTCAATTTTTTTGCCCGGGGATTTTCAATACGGGACATAGCGGGATATCTCCGTATCAGCGTAAATACGGTTAAATACTATACCTCTTCCCTGTACGGCAAACTCGGCGCCGCGAACCGGGCGGAGGCGGTTAAGGAAGGAATCCGCCGGGGTTTAATCGCAATATAACATGGAAAAATTCGTCAATTTCTGATATACTTTTTCCTCATGCGGGGAAAACTCATCCTGTCCCATGATTTGGGCACATCGGGAAATAAGGCCACTCTCTATACTGCGGAAGGCAGCCTTCTGGAAAGCGTCGTAGTTCCATATGCTGCGCGGTTCTTCAACAGCAACTGGGCGGAGCAGGCGCCCGCCGACTGGTGGAAGGCGGTTTGCGAAGCGACTCAAATTATCTGCTCCCGTTCGGCCGCCTCGGATATTGCGGTCGTCTCCTTCAGCGGCCAGATGATGGGCTGCCTCTGTGTTGACAAAAACGGGGAACCGCTTCGTGACTCGATAATCTGGGCAGACCAGCGTTCCACGGAAGAGGAACAGTTTATCCGCCGCGGCATGGACCCAGGGGAGTTTTACCGTATAACGGGACACAGGCCCAGCGCGACATACGGTGCGGAAAAACTGCTGTGGATAAAAAAAAATGAACCGGAGACCTTCCGCAGAACCTTTAAAATGCTTAACGCCAAGGACTACATAATCCTGAAACTGACCGGAAAATTCGTTACGGATTATTCCGATGCAGGAGGCACGAATCTCTTCGATTTGAACGGCCTGTGCTGGTCCGCAAGGCTCCTCGAACTTACCGGACTTGACCCATCCCTCCTCCCCGGGGTCATGCCCTCAGCGTCCATCGCCGGCGAAGTGAACGATACGGCCGCGGCGGAGACGGGGCTTCTGCCCGGCACCCTGGTAGCCTGCGGGGCCGGGGACGGGGTATGCGCGACGGTTGGTTCGGGCTGCGTCAGACCGGGACAGGCCTACCTGTACTTCGGTTCTTCCGCCTGGGTTTCCTGCGCCGCGGAAAATCCCCTTTTCGACCGGGAGATGCGCGTATTCACCTGGCCCCACGCTGTACCGGGCGCCTATTCCCCCTGCGGGACCATGCAGGGAGCGGGCGCGTCCCTCGCCTGGTTAAAGGACAATATCTGCCTTTCCGAACAGGCGGAAGCGGCTGCCAAAAACATAAGTCCCTTCGACATCATGACCGGCGTGATGGCATCCTCTCCGCCCGGCTCCCGGGGACTGCTGTATCTGCCCTATCTGCTGGGGGAGAGAAGCCCCTGGTGGAATCCGGAGGCCCGGGGCTGTTTTGTCGGGCTTAAAATGGAACACAGCCGGGCGGATTTTCTGCGCTCCGTACTCGAAGGCGTAATCTTCAACCTCTGCCTCATTCTCGATGTGTTCAGGGAACAGGTGAGCATTAAGGACATTACCGCCATTGGGGGCGGCAGCAAATCCGCATTATCCCTGCAAATTATGGCAAACATCTTCGGACTGCCGGTCAGGCGGGCACTGTACCTCGAAGAAGCCACATCCCTCGGTGCGGCCGTCATTGGGGGAGTTGCCGCCGGGCTTATAAAGGATTTCGCCGGCGCCGAAAATTTCAATCCGCCTGCGGAAGTCATTGTGCCGGATGAATCCTCCTCGGCCGGTTACGCGGAGCTTAAACCCGTATTTGAGGAAGCATACCGGGCACT
>SPDA01000062.1 GCA_004525155.1 Spirochaetales bacterium | reverse complement strand
TTTTCAGGACTGCCGGACATTGTGATGAGCAGGGCTGTTTGCCTTTTTCCGTATCCGTAAAAAAAGATGTGTACACTGTTGACATAATGGATTGTTCAACATAGATTGTCAGGGAAATTCCATATAAGGGGAGGAGCATATGAGAATCGCTACTGCGGACGAAAAACATACATTTTTGTTTCCCGGCTGCTTTTTTGACTCAGGAAATGAATTTGATGAGGGGGCCAGCGCCGGAGAAAATAATGATTACTACGATGATTCATTCGATGATTATGAAAGCGAATACGAAGATGAATTCGAGGACGATTTCGAGGACGAGGAAGAATTATTCGAGGAGGAGGAAGAAGAGGAGGAAGTTTTCATAGAGGAGGAAGAAGAGGAGGAGGAGGAAGAAGAGGAAGAAGACGACGAGGACGACGAGGACGACGAGGAAGAAGATTTATTCGATGAGGATGATGAAGACGATTTCGATTACGATGACGATCTGGACTACGAAGACTTTGAAGAATGATACAGCATTTTCCCCTGGTGCCATAACCGCTCGAGATCATAAAATTCCCGGGTTTCCCGGCTCATCAGGTGTACAACGATGTTGCCGCAGTCAATCAGCACCCAGTCATTTTCCTGCAGAAATTTCTGTCTGTGCAGCGGCGCCGCGTCATTATCAGATAAAAAATCCCGGAGGTCCCGGTAAATACCCCTCAAATGGGTAAAACTCGACACGGTAGTAATAACAAAATAATCGGTAAAATTGCTCTGCCCGCCGATATATATCGCCACCGTATCCAGCCCTTTTCTTTCTTCTATAAATCTGCAAATTTCAATAACGGTAGAATCAGTCTTTGCAGTATCTTCCATCAAAATCACTCCCTAAAACAATAATCACATCCGCCCTGGCAGCGGTTGTATCGGCAGCGGACTGCTGCCCCTTCGGAATGCCCTGTTCCGGCATAAGACTGACCAGCCTGCACCGGATTATGTCGGCGGCTTTCTGCGCCTTGCTCAAATCCGGGCTCGTGGAATATACAATGGTTTTTTCCACATCGGAATTTTCGGTGTTGCCGAGATATCCGATGTCGAAACCGAAACTCTGGAAAACCTGGGCGCTTCTGGAAGCAAGCCCGGTAACCTTGGTGCCGTTTAAGATTTCAAGACTTATGACCAGTTCATCGCCGCTGCCCGCCTCGGTGCTGGCGAGGGTTTCAATGGTCTGCTTAATCGTCTCCTTGAGCAGCTTGCCGTCGTAATGGGGAAAAAGCAGCTTCTGGCTGTCCACTTCCCTCATGATGCCGAGGACCCTCTGGAATACGATGCGTTCGACGTCAAGCTTCTGCATTTCCTTCATAAAGGAAAGCAGGGACTTTTTTTCCATGTTCGTTTTGACATAACCCTGAAAATACCTGAAGACATCCTCGTTTTCCAGATAGATCCGCATTTTACCTATCCGCTCGAGCAGAGCCTGGATGTACTTCTGATTCCTTCCGGTACGATCCAGGTCCGAATCCCCGGCGGCGTCTTCGAATGTGAGGAACAGCGAGGTTTTGCTTCCGTCAAGCACAATGCTTCCGGAAGGAAGCAGGATCAGCCTGTCTTCCTGCTTTATTTCAATCGGATTGGCGATGAACATCTCCACGCCTTCCAGCAGATCCGTGAGCCGCTCGATATCCGCAAGATCGAGTTCAATATAGTAACGAACGGGATTGCCGATCAGGGATTCCACCTTTCTCAGAAAAGCCTGGGGTTTCCCTTTTTTATAGAGCACATCTATCCGGTCGATGCGTTTTATCGATTCTATGATGGAGCCTGTTTCGCCCGGAACATCGAGAATCGCGGCCTTGGAAGTCCCGGGGTCGTAGAAAAAAATTTCAGTAAAGAGAAGGGAATCGCCCTTCGAAACAAGGAAAGCCGTTGCAATGGGTTTTCCATCCTTGAGTGTTTCCGAGAGCTCGTCGGATCGGAAACGCAATACGAGAAACAGGACCGTACCGATGACCGCGATAATAATGATTGCCAGTAAAAGAATGCTCTTGTCAAACTTTCTTTGTCGTCTCACCTTAACAACCCCGCCTCATTCTTCTGTCTGCTTCAGTTCCCGGTACAGGACCAGGGACGGTTCCGCAATGAAACGGCCCTTGCCGCCGAGCTACGTGATGGTTTTTTCGAGTACCGTCAGCAGCAGCCTGTTCAGGGACCAGTCCCCGTACCTGTCCCAAAAATCCGGTTCAAGATGGCTTCTTCCCGGTTCTGTGTAATCCGCTATGTATACAATCTTCGCGCATGTTCCCATCCCCGGTTCCGCAACCGTGTGGGTCCTTACCGCTTCACAGATTTCCCTGCTCGTAATGCCGAACCGTGTTGAAAGCAGGTAAGCCCCGGCTTTTCCGTGGGACAGGAGAGGATATTTTTTCTCCCAGTCCGTAAGCGGCATGTATCTGCTGGCGTAATCAAGCATCAGATCTTCGGGAAGCTCCCGGGCAATATCATGACTTATGGCCGCCGTACTGCAGCAGCAGAGGTCCCCGGCCTCACTGCCGGAATCTTCCGCGGAAACTCCGTACCGCCCGCAGAGCCTGACGGCAGTTTCTTCCGTCCGCAGGCAGTGTTCAAATCTTTTTTCCGACATGTGTTCCCGCACATAGTCTCTCAGTTCCCCGGCACAATTAATCAGCATATAATCCGTGTCTTTTAATATATGTGTATATGTTTTCCGTGACAAGATATCGAAAAGCACCGCCGGTACGGACCCTCTCCCTGATGTCGGAGGAGGATACGGGTATCTTGAGATTCCGGAGGGGCAGATGGGTAAATTCCGGCTCCCTGACCGGGACCGTCTGTCTCCCTGCCACTATGATTGACGCTTCCTCGCAGAGACTTTCCCAGTCCTTCCAGGTATGAAACGATTCCACCAGGTCGTCACCCAGCACCAGTCCCGGCTTTTCCCTGAGCTTAAGCCTGTCCTTTATTTCGCGGACCGTTTCTATGGTGTAGGAAACCCCGCCGCGCCGGATTTCGCAGTCATCTACCCCGAGGGATGGATTTCCGCGTATCGCCAGAGAAACCATGCGCAGCCGCTGTGCCGGCGTAACGCTTCCCGGAGGCGTCTTGTGGGCCGGTATGTTGGCAGGAATGAACAGTATCCGAGGACACTTTAATTCCACACGCAGCACCTCGGCGAGAAACAGATGTCCAAGATGGGGAGGGTTGAAACTGCCCCCTAACAAGATAAGGTTCACAGCTCCTCCACAAGTCTCTTGAACTCTCCACTCAAGTCGCCGATTCCCTGCCTCGTATGGGCGGAAACACCCAGGACCGTTTCCCCCGGCAGGGATTCCGCAAGGCTGCGGAGGCAGTCAAGGGTTTCGGGCATGTCCAATTTTGTTCCCAGCACGATCCTTTTCTTTTTCACAAGGTCGGGGGCGTAGGATCCAAGCTCATCGAGGAGCGTGGGAAATGCCTCCAGGTAACCGGGCGAAGACAGATCGATGAGAAACGCGAGACCCCTGGTGCGCGAAATATGCCGCAGGAATTTAAAACCCAGGCCGGCCCCGTGGGAGGCCCCTTCTATGATACCCGGAATGTCGGCGAGAATTATATCGGTATACCCCAGATTCATGACGCCGAGATTGGGTATTTTTGTTGTAAAAGCATAGTCGGCGATTTTCGGGTGCGCATTCGTTAAAATTGACAGGAGCGTGGACTTGCCGGCGTTGGGAAACCCGACAAAACCTATGTCGGCGATTATCGAGAGTTCCACCCGTATTACCGCGGAACTGCCGGGAAGTCCGGGCTGGGCGTACCTCGGCGCCTGCCGCGTGGATGTGGCAAAATGCCAGTTGCCCTTGCCGCCCTTGCCGCCGCGGGAAAAAACAAGCTGGGAATCCTGTTCCGTAAAATCGTAAATTATTTCATCCGAATCGGGGTATTTAAGAATGGTGCCGGGGGGTACGGGAATTAGTACGTCCTTTCCATCCTTGCCGTGTTTCCGCTTGCCCATCCCGGGCCCGCCGTTTTCCGCCCTGAAGTGGCGCAGCATTTTAAGATGCGCCAGGGTCCTAAGATTGTTCCGGAGGAAAAAAACGACATCGCCGCCTTTTCCGCCGTCACCTCCGTCAGGCCCACCCTTGGGTACGAATTTTTCCCTGTGAAAGGAAACAGCGCCGCTTCCGCCATGGCCGGATTCTACCTCGATGGTTGTCTCATCAACAAAACCATCCATATCGGATCAGGTGGGGGAAGGTTCGGCGGTGTCGGCTTCGTTTACAGTGACGTATTTCCTGTTTTTCCTGTTGACAAATGCCACGGAACCCGCAATTGTTGCAAAAAGGGTGTGGTCCTTGCCAATTCCGACATTGACACCGGGAAAAAACTGAGTGCCTCTCTGGCGAACTATAATCTCTCCGGCTTTGACGACCTGGCCGCCGAACCGCTTGACACCAAGTCTTTTGGAAGCCGAATCCCTGCCGTTTTTCGAACTGCCGCCGCCTTTTTTATGTGCCATGTTATTAATCTCCTTTCATTACTTTGTTATGATGAGCCGCACTTCATCGGGATTTTCCTCCGCAAGGTCCGAAAGCCCCCGCAGAAGCATATCCGTCACGCCCATGAGCCACTCTTCCGCATCAGCGGAACAGTATTCAATCCGGCAGCTCATTTCTCCCGGCGCCGCAGCCTCTCCGCTCCAGCTTATCCCCGGCTTCGAACCGACGCAGCGTGCCGCGGTTCTCAGGAGGGAGGTAACTGCCGAACAGACGATACTGGACCCTTCAGGGCCTTTCACCGCGTGGCCTTCCGCCTGGAAGGACGTAAGCATTGACTGCCTGACACGCAGGGTGACGCTTATCAATGCCCGACTAGGCTCCTACAATATCCTCGACCTTGACATAAGAATAGGTCTGCCTGTGTCCCTGTTTTCTCCGGTAATTTTTCCGCCGTTTGAATTTAAAGATGATTACCTTCTTGTCCTTTTTCTGGGATTCGACAGTACCTTTGACCGTGACACCGGCGAGATACGGAGAACCTATTTTGACATCATCTCCATGCACCATCATGACCTTGTCAAATTCGACGGCTTCACCTTCCGCTGATTCAAGCTTGTCGACTTTTAGAACAGCTCCCTTTTGGGCTTTATACTGTTTTCCCTTGATTTCTACCAAAACGTACATACTTAACAATCCTGATAACTAAAATATTGTGTAAAGTTGTTTTTACCACAATAAGATACACATGGTCAAGCTCCGTTGACCCCACATTTACTTTGACAGCAGCCAGGCATCCGCATCCGCCGCAACGGACCGGCCCTGGGCAATGGCCTTGACCACCAGAGATGCGCCTGTTACCGCGTCACCCGCGGCAAATACTCCCCCGTGGGAGGTCATTCCGGCGGCGTCCACAGCAAGGTTCCCCCTGGAATCGAGTTCCAGGCCCAGGTCAGTAACAAGCCTGCTGTGTTCCGCATGGAGAAACCCCATGGCGAGCAGCACGAGATCGACCTTGAGAGAAAACTCGCTTCCGGGAATTCTTTCCATTTTCGGCGGTTTCCCGGCGGAAACGGCGCTCATGTCCCAATTGACCCTGCAGAAGGTCGCTTCTTCCACCTGTATCCCCCTGCCGGAAAAACGCAGGGTCTCTATGCCCCAGTCCCTCTCGCATCCTTCCTCGTGGGAGGAGGAACTCCGGAGAATCCTGGGCCAGTCGGGCCAATCAGGGTTCCACGGGTCCTCCCACTCTGCGGCTTTCGGCAGAATTTCGAACTGGTAAACCTTTTTCGCCCCCTGCCGCAGGGCGGTGCCGATGCAGTCGGACCCGGTGTCTCCACCGCCGACTACCAGAACGACCTTGTCCCTGGCATGGATAATGTGTTCTTCGCCGATATCACCGGTGGAAAATTTGCTCGCGCCGGTGAGATAATCCATGGCGTAGTGGATTCCCTCGAATCCTCTCCCCTGTACCGGCAGGTCCCTCGGTTTCCCTGCGCCGGTGGAGAGGAGAAGAGCGTCGAACTTCCTCTGGATATACCCGGCGGAAACGTCCTCGCCGGCATTAACGCCTGTTTCAAATTCAATTCCTTCAGCCTTCAGCTGTTCCAGCCGCCTGTCCAGAACCCATTTTTCGAGCTTGAAGTTCGGTATGCCGTAGCGCAGGATGCCTCCCGGTTTGGACGCGGCTTCGAAAACGGTAACACGGTGCCCCTTCCGCCTGAGTTCCTGGGCTGCTGCCAGGCCCGCGGGTCCCGATCCTATGACGGCAACACCCCTGCCCGTGTCGGATGCCGGAACCAGGGGCTTGACCCAGCCTTCATCGAAAGCCTTCTCCATGAGCGACAGTTCGATCTGCCGTATGGTCACGGGACTGTCGTTGACTGATAGGGTGCAGGAGGCTTCGCACAGGGCTGGACAGACCCGGCCAGTAATTTCCGGAAAATTATTGGTCACCTGAAGTTTCATGTAGGCTTCCTGCCATTGGCCCCGGTACACCGCGTCGTTCCACTCCGGCACCAGATTCGACAGCGGGCACCCGAGGGAGTGACAGAAAGGCACGCCGCAGTCCATGCAGCGGGAGGCCTGTTTTTTCAGTTCTTCGAGGTTTACTTCCTCGTAAACTTCATTGTAATCCTTGAGCCTTTCCTCCACAGGCCTCGACCCGGGATTAAAGCGCTTATAATCCAAAAATCCTGTCGGTTTTCCCATCAGGTATATACCTCCTCAAACATTTCAACCATTTCCGATTCCCCGAACTCCTGATCCTTGAGTCTCTGCAGGGCAAGCCTGTAATCGAGAGGCATGACTTTAACGAAACTCGGCAGCATTTCGTCCCAGTTTTTAAGTATCTGGGCGGCCCAGGGACTGCCGGTATATTCGGTGTGCCTCGTTATACAGGCCTTGAGAAACTCCCTGTCCTCCTCCTCGGTGACCGGTTCCACGTCCACCATTTCGAGATTGCAGTGCGTATCGAAGAGGAGGTTTTCATCCAGGACATAGGCTATGCCGCCGCTCATGCCGGCGGCAAAGTTGACACCGGTTTCACCCAGAACCACTACCCTTCCTCCGGTCATGTATTCGCAGCCGTGATCCCCCACGCCTTCGACAACGGCCAGAGCGCCGCTGTTCCTCACGCAGAACCTCTCTCCAGCCATGCCGTGGATGTACACTTCCCCGCCAGTGGCGCCGAAGAGGTTCACGTTCCCCGTTATGATGTTCCGCTGAGGAGTAAAAGTCGATTCCTTGGGCGGATACACGATGATTTTTCCGCCGGAAAGCCCCTTGCCGAAATAATCATTGGCATCTCCCTCCAGCCTGAAGGTGACCCCTGCAGCGAGGAAAGCGCCGAAACTCTGGCCGGCGGAACCCTTGAAATCCAGTGCAATCGTGTCTTCCGGCAGGCCCAGGGAACCATAGCGTTTCGAGATTTCGTAGCTCAGCATGGCGCCCACGGTCCTGTTGCAGTTTCGGATATTCATGGAAAGCCTCGATCTGGTTTTGTTTTCAAGGCTGGGTTTTACTTTTTCTATGATGCCGGGGTCAAGGGATTTGGAGAAATCGTGATCCTGCCTCGAGGTACAGCGCAGGGAGCCGCCCTCCGGAACCTCCGGTTTCATCAGCACTTTCGAAAAATCGAGTCCCCGGGTCCTGTAATACTCCACCGCGGAATTGACTTCGAGCAGATCGACCCTTCCGACGAGGTCATCGAATTTCCGGATGCCGAGCTCCGCCATTATTTCACGCACTTCCCTGGCGATGAAGAGCATGAAATTCATGAGATGTTCGGGCTGGCCCTTGAAGCGTTTCCTCAAGTCCGGGTTCTGCGTCGCCACGCCCACGGGGCAGGTGTTGAGGTGACATTTACGCATCATGACGCAGCCGAGGCTCACCACCGAGGCGGTGCCGAAGCCGAATTCCTCGGCCCCGAGCAGGGCTCCAATTACCACGTCCCTGCCTGTCTTCATCTGCCCGTCCACCTGTATGCGGATCTTGTCCCTGAGCCTGTTTGCCACCAGGACCTGCTGGGTTTCGGCAAGACTTATCTCCCAGTAGGAACCGGCGTATTTTATCGATGACAGGGGCGACGATCCGGTCCCGCCGTCACAGCCGGCTATGAGCACCATGTCCGCCTTGCCTTTGGCTACGCCCGCGGCTATGGTTCCAACCCCGACCTCCGAAACGAGCTTGACGGACACCCTCGCCTCCGGATTCGCGTTTTTAAGATCGAAGATAAGCTGGGCAAGATCCTCGATCGAGTAAATGTCGTGATGAGGCGGCGGGGAGATGAGGCCGACACCCGGTGTCGAGTTCCGCACTTTCGCGATGACGGAGTTCACCTTGTGCCCCGGCAGCTGCCCCCCTTCCCCGGGCTTGGCGCCCTGCGCC